>CAZEQG010000062.1:0-10407 GCA_964514295.1 uncultured Alphaproteobacteria bacterium | reverse complement strand
CGGCCCGGCCGCACTGATCCGCGACGGCGAGAACGGGCTGCTGGTGCCGCCCGACGATGCCGCGGCACTGGCCGCCAGCCTCGCCCGGCTGACCGCCGATGCCGGGCTGCGCGCCCGGCTGGTGGAAGCCGGCGAGGCCGACTGGCGGGCCGGCTTCACGGAACAGGCCGTGGTGGCGCGCTACCTCGCCCTGTTCGACAAGGTGTGCCGCTGATGTGCGGCATCGCCGGCATGATGCGCGTCGGCCGGGTGCCGCCGGAGGCGGGGCTGCTCGACCGCTTCGATGCCGCCCTCGCCCATCGCGGGCCGGATGGCCGGGGCGATCTTGTCTCCGGCAGCCTGGCAATGGTCCAGCGCCGCCTCGCCATCATCGATCTGGCTGGTGGCGATCAGCCGCTGTTCGAGCCGGGTGGTGCCGGCATCATCGTCAACGGCGAGATCTACAACTACCGGGAGCTGCGCGCCCTGTTCCCCGGCGCCCCCTTCCGCACCGCCTCGGACTGCGAGCCGCCCCTCTATCTTTATCGTCGCGACGGGCTGCATTTTGCCGAAGCGCTGCGCGGGATGTACGCGATTGCCCTGCACGATCCGGGGGCCGACCGGCTGCTGCTGGCGCGCGATCCCTTCGGCATCAAGCCGCTCTACACGGTGGAGCGCGATGACGGGGTCGCCTTCGCCTCCGAGCCGCAGGCGCTGATCGCGGCCGGGCTGATCCGCCCGTCCCTGCTGCCCGAGGCGGTGCAGGAGCTGCTCCAGCTCCAGTTCACCACCGGGCGGGACACCGTGTTCAGGGGCATCCGCCGGGTGCTGCCCGGCGAGACGCTGGTGGTCCAGGACGGCCGCATCGTCGAGCGCCATCGCCGCGCCGCGCTGCCCGATGGCCCGCCGGTGCAGATCGACACGCAGGCGGCACTCGAACGGCTTGACGCCGTGCTGATGGACAGCGTGGCGATGCACCAGCGCTCCGACGTGCCCTATGGGCTGTTCCTGTCCGGGGGGATCGATTCGGCGGCGGTTCTGGCCTGCATGGCCCGCCTCAACGACCGCCCGGTCACCTGCTTCACCGCCGGCTTCGACGTGCCGGAGGCGGCCGACGAGCGGGCGGCGGCGGCGCGGCTCGCCGCCTCCGTCAAGGCCGACCATCTGGAGGTCGCCTTCAGCGAGCGCGACTTCTGGGAGATGCTGCCGGCGGTGGCCGCGGCCATGGACGATCCCGCCGCCGACTATGCCACGCTGCCCACCTTCAAGCTGGCGCAGGCGGCGCGGGCGCATGTGAAGGTGGTGCTCTCGGGCGAGGGCGGGGACGAGCTGTTCGCCGGCTACGGCCGCTACCGCAGCGCCGCCCGCCCCTGGTGGCTGGGCGGCCGGGTGCCACGCTCCCGCGGCACTTTCGACAAGCTTGCCGGCGTGCTGCGCGAAACACCGCGGGCATGGCGCGACGGCATCGCCGCCGAGGAGGCGATGAGCCGGCTGGGCGGCCGCAACCGCCTGCAGGCGACCCAGGCCGCCGACATCGCGACCTGGCTGCCGAACGACCTGCTGGGCAAGCTGGACCGCTGCCTGATGGCCCATGCCCTGGAAGGCCGCACGCCCTTCCTTGACCCCGTGGTCGGCGACTTCGCGTTCCGCCTGCCCGACCGGCTGAAGATCCGCGACGGCATGGGAAAGTGGCTGCTGCGGCGCTGGCTGCGCGACGCCCTGCCGGCCAGCGAGCCCTTCGCCCGCAAGCAGGGCTTCACCGTGCCGGTCGGCGCCTGGATCGCACGCCACGGCGCCGAACTCGGCCGGCGCGTCGCCCGTCAGGACGGGGTGCGCGAGATCGCCCAGCCGGACGCGGTCGAGGCGCTGTTCCGCACCGATGGCAAGCGTCCGCGCTTTGCCGCCTGGACGCTGCTGTTCTACGCCCTGTGGCACCGGCGGCACCTCGGTGGGCTGGCGCCGGACGGCGATGTTTTCGATTGCCTGCCGGCCGGCGCGTCTCTATAGCTTCGCGGTCGGGATTTGACAGGCTCCCGGCCTCCAAAAGACGCATGCGTCCAAGCTCTGTCTCCACTGCGCGGCAGGAGGAGACCATGCGCAGCCTATCCGTTTCCGAACTTGCGTCCCTGATCGGCAGCCCGGCCGCACCGCTGGTGATCGATGTGCGCCGCCAGCCGGCCTTCGATGCCGATGGCGTGATGATCGCCGGCGCCATCCGCCGCCCGCCGGACCGGCTGGACGCACCGGCCTCCACACGCCCAATCGTCGTCTATTGCGCGCATGGGCACGAGATGAGCCAGGCCGCCGCAGCGAGGCTCGGCTGCACCTATCTCGAAGGCGGCATCGAGGCATGGCGGCAGGCTGGCGGGCCCACCCGGCTGAAGCACCCGGCGGCCGACGGGCTGACGGCCAGTCGCTGGGTGACGCGCGAGCGGCCGAAGATCGACCGCATCGCCTGCCCCTGGCTGATCCGCCGCTTCATCGATCCGTTCGCGGTCATCGACTACCGGCCGCCGCGCGAGGTGGCGACGGCGCCGGGCACGCCCTTCGACATCCCCGATGTCACCTTCAGCCATCGCGGCCAGGAATGCAGCTTCGATGCCTTCGTCGCCGATTTCGGCCTGTCGCATCCGGCCCTGGACCGGCTGGCCGCGATCATCCGCGGCGCTGATACGGAGCGCCACGGCCTGACCGCCCAGTCGGCCGGGCTGTTCGCCATATCGCTCGGCCTCGGCCGGCTCTACACCGATGACCGGGAACTTCTGGAGCAGGGCATGATCCTGTACGACGCACTCTATGCCTGGTGCCGGGATCTGGCCGGCGAGACCCACGCCTGGCCGCCGAGGATGGCGTGAGCGGCGCGCGCCCCTCGCTCGCCGAGGCGACGCGGGTGTGGCTGCGCATCGGGCTGACCAGCTTCGGCGGTCCGGCCGGCCAGATCGCGCTGATGCACCGCGTGCTGGTCGATGAGAAGCGCTGGATCGAGGACCGGCGTTTCCTGCACGCGCTGAACTACTGCATGCTGCTGCCGGGCCCGGAGGCACAGCAGCTTGCAACCTATGTCGGCTGGCTGCTGCACGGTCGCCTCGGCGGGCTGATCGCGGGCATCCTGTTCGTGCTGCCCGGCTTTCTGCTGATCACCGCGCTGGCGGCGCTGTATGTGGCCTTTCAGGATACCGCCTGGCTTGCCGCCGCCTTCTGGGGGGTGAAGCCGGCAGTGCTGGCGGTGGTGCTGGAGGCGCTGCTGCGGGTATCGCGTCGGGCGCTGAAGGGGAGGCTGGCCTTCGCCACCGCGGCCGCGGCCTTCCTGCTGCTGCAGGGCGGGGTGCCCTTTCCGCTGGTGATCCTGGCGGCCGCGGGCCTGGGTCTGCTGCTGCCCCGCCCGCCGGCCCCGCTGGAGCCCGGCGGCGCCGAGCCTGCGGCCGCCCCGGGCTGGCGCCGCTCGCTGCGCACCCTCGTCCTTGGCTTGGCGCTGTGGCTTGGCCCGGTTGTGGCGGTGGCGCTGTGGCACGGCCAGGGGCACCTGTTCACGGCGATGGGATGGTTCTTTGCGAAGATGGCCCTGGTCACCTTCGGCGGGGCCTATGCGGTGCTGACCTATGTGGCGCAGCAGGCGGTGACGGCGCATGGCTGGCTGACGGCAGGCCAGATGCTGGATGCCCTCGGCCTTGCCGAGACCACGCCGGGGCCGCTGATCCTGGTGCTCAGCTTCGTCGGCTTCCTTGCCGCCGCCAAGGATGCTGGCGATCCGCTGCTGGCCGGCATCCTCGGCTCGGCCTTCGTGACCTATGTCACCTTCGCCCCCAGCTTCCTGTGGATCTTCCTCGGCGCGCCCTATGTCGAACGGGTGCGGCAGAACCGCGCGCTGGCGGCGATGCTGGCCAGCGTCACGGCTGCGGTCGTCGGCGTCATTGCCAACCTTGCGGTGTGGTTCGGCGTGCATGTGCTGTTTCCCGGGGGGCTGGCCGGGCGGCCTGATCTGCCGGCACTGGCGATCGCCGCCCTTGCGGCGCTGGCCCTGCTGCGGCTGCACTGGAATCTTCTCCTGGTGCTGGGGCTTGCCGCTGCGGCGGGGCTGGTGGTGCGGCTGACGGGCTGGTAATTGTCGGCGGCAAAGGAGCACCCGCGATGACCGACGGCTTTCCCGCCTATCACGAGATGACGCGCCCGAACGATCTTGAGCCGTTCTGGATGCCCTTCACCAACAACCGCGGCTTCAAGGCGAACCCGCGCCTGCTGGTGCGCGCCGAGGGCATGCATTACTGGACCCATGACGGCCGCCGCATCCTCGACGCCACCGCGGGGCTGTGGTGCGTGAATGCCGGCCACTGCCGGCCGCGCATCGTGGAGGCGGTGCGCCAGCAGGTGGGCCAGCTCGACTATGCCCCCGCCTTCCAGCTCGGCCACCCGCTGTCCTTCGAGCTGGCCGCCCGGCTGGTTGGCATGCTGCCGGGCTACGACCACGTCTTCTTCACCAATTCCGGCTCGGAGTCGGTGGACACGGCGCTGAAGATCGCGATCGCCTATCACCGGGTCCGCGGCGAGGGCGCACGCACCCGCCTGATCGGCCGCGAGCGCGGCTATCACGGCGTCGGCTTCGGCGGCATTTCCGTCGGCGGCATCGTCAGCAACCGCAAGTTCTTCGGCAGCCTGCTGCCGGGCGCCGACCACCTGCCGCACACCCATGATCCGGCGCGCAACGCCTACAGCCGCGGCCAGCCCGAACATGGCGCCGAATTCGCCAACGACCTGGAGCGGATCGTCGCCCTGCACGATCCCTCGACCATCGCCGCCGTCATCGTCGAGCCGGTGGCCGGCTCGACCGGCGTGCTGGTGCCGCCGAAGGGCTACCTCCAGCGCCTGCGCGAGATCTGCGACAGGCACGGCATCCTGCTGATCTTCGACGAGGTGATCACCGGCTTCGGCCGGCTCGGCGCCAGCTTCGCCACGGAGTATTTCGGCGTGAAGCCCGACCTGATCACCACCGCCAAGGGGCTGACCAACGGCACCATCCCGATGGGCGCCGTGTTCGCCCGCGCCGGCATCTATGACGCCTTCATGTCGGCGCCTGAAGGCACCATCGAGCTGTTCCACGGCTACACCTATTCCGGGCACCCGGTCGCCGCCGCCGCCGGCCTGGCAACGCTGGACATCTACCGCGAGGAGGGGCTGTTCGAGAATGCCGCCGCCCTGTCGGCCTATTGGGAGGATGCGGTGCATTCGCTGAAGGGGCTGCCGCATGTGATCGACCTGCGCAACCTCGGCCTGGTCGCCGGCATCGAGCTGGAGCCCATCCCCGGCAAGCCGACGGCGCGCGCCATGCAGGCCATGCAGAAGGCATTCGAGGCTGGCGTGCTGATCCGCACGACCTCCGACATCATCGCCCTGTCGCCGCCGCTGATCTTGCAGAAAGCGCATATCGACGAGATTTTCGGCACCCTGGCAGAGGTGCTGAAGACCGTGCATTAGCGCGAAAACCCGATTATCCTGCGCACATGACAAATCGGTTGCTGGCGATCGCGGGGCTGGTCTTGCTGTCGGGCTGCACGGCTGAGGTGGGGGACAACCCGCTTGCGCTGCCGGCCGCCCAGGCGGCGGCAGAGCAGGCCCGGCCGGCCAAGCCGATCTACTGCTATCAGACGATCGGCCGGGTGGACTGCTTCGAGCACCCGCTGCCGCCGAGCGAGAACCATCGCCTGGTGAGCTACTACGGACCGCCGCCGCTGGCCCGCGGCGGCCCCTCGCGCCCCTGAGCCACCAAGGACACTGCGCTGCTCCGCCCCCCGCTTCCGCTGCTTGTCGCCGCCCTGGCCGCGCTCGCCGTCGCCCCGCCGGCCCTGGCCGAGACGGGAACCGCGCCCTCGGCGGAAAGCGGCTATGCTGCCGCCATGCGCTGGTACCGCCAGGCCGCCGCCGCCGGCGACCCGCAGGCGCAGTTCTTCCTCGGCCTGCGCTATGAACAGGGTCTGGACGGCGGGCCGCCGAACCTGGAGGAGGCGGTTGCCTGGTTCCGGCGGGCGGCCGAGCAGGGGTATGGCCCGGCGCAGTTCAAGCTCGGCACGGCCTATCAGTTCAGCCAGGGGGTGGCGGCCGACGACACGCAGGCCCGCCGCTGGTATCAGGCGGCGGCCGAGCAGGGCATGCCCTCGGCGCAGTTCAACCTCGCCTACATGCTGGAGGCGGGGCTGGGCGGCCCGCGCGACGTGGGCCTCGCGGTGCGCTGGTATGAGTGGGCGGCCAAAGGCGGCATCGCCGAAGCCTTCATCAACCTTGGCCTGATCCTGGCGCGCGGCGATGGCATCGAGCCCGACCCGGTCGAGGCGCTGAAGTGGTTCGAGGTGGCGGCCCGCCGCGGGGTGGCCGGGGCGGAAGGGCTGCGCGACGCGCTGGCCGCCCAGCTTCCCCCGACCCAGGTGGCCGAGGCCCGGTCGCGCGCCCTCAACTGGCAGCCGCGCTGATCCCAGCCATGGCGAAGGCGGTGTTCCTGGACCGCGACGGCGTGATCAACCACGACCTCGGCTATGTCGTCCGCCCCGCCGACATTCGCTGGACCGAGGATGCGGCCGCCGCGATCGGCCATCTGAATGCCGGCGGCTTCAAGGTGATCGTGGTCACCAACCAGGCCGGCGTGGCGCGCGGCTACTACACGGCGGCCGAGGTCGAGGCGCTGCACCGCTGGATGGCCGACCGCCTGGCCGAAGCCGGGGCACGCATCGATGCCTTCTACTATTGCCCCTATCACCCGACCGCCGGGCTCGGTCCCTACCGCCGCGAGCATCCGTGGCGCAAGCCTGCGCCGGGCATGATCCTGGCGGCGATCGAGCGCTTCGGCCTGGATCGCGCACAGTGCCGCCTGATCGGCGACCGCAGCAGCGATCTTCAGGCCGCCGCGGCCGCCGGCATCACCGGGCTGCGGTTTTCCGGCGGCAGCCTTCTCGCCTTCGTGCGCGAGCGGATCGGCTGACCGGCTCTACTCCCGCCACACTGGCATGGTCAGGCACCGCGGGCCGCCGCCGCCGGCGGTGTAGAGCGTGAGATCGGGGTCGAGCACGGTGAGCCCGGCGGCGCGCAGCCGGGCGTTCACCGCCGCCGACCCGGCCGAGGACAAAACCTTGCCGTCGCCCAGCGCCAGCACGTTGTTCTGAAGCTGCATCGCCTCCTTGTAGCTGACCGGGATCAGCTCGTAGCCGATGCCCTTGAGCCAGCTCAGCAACTCTTCCTCCAGCACGTCGGTGCAGGCCAGCGCGATGCCCTCCCCCGCCACCGCGAACAGCAGGTCGAGGTGCAGGAAATGCTCGGGAAACGCATAGAGCTTCGCCTGCCAGCCTTCAGCCGCCAGCCAGTCGGCGAGCTGGCGCGCGCTGCTCTCTTCCGTGCGGCCGCCGGACCAGCCGATCAGCGCCTGGCCCGGGCGCAGCAGATGGATGTCGCCGCCCTCGATCGACCCGGCCGTGGCCCAGCGCCAGACCGGCAGGCCGCGGCCATGGCAGAAGGCCGAGAGTGGCGCCGTCTCGCCGCGGCGCTGCGCACGATACATCTGCGTCAGGAACACGCCCCAAGGGAACACCACGCCCGGATCGCGGGTGTAGGACTGGTAGCACAGATGGGGATCGGTGCCGACCTCGCGCACCACCACGCCCGCCCCGGTCAGCGCGTCGTGCATCTCCCGGTACTGCCGGCGCACCGCCTGCAGGTCCAGCTTCAGGCCCTTGCGCATGGTCTCGACCGCCACCGCATTCGCCGGGAACCATTGGAAATGGTCGGGCGGGCAGATCAGCACCTCGCGCAGGCGGCCATAGTCGCTGGCGCAGCCGACGGGATCGCTCATGCCGGCACCGGCGTCTTGAACTCGACCTCTATGAACACGATCTCGCCCGGCGAATCGTTGATCACGTCATGCTCGACGCCAGCCTGCCGGAAGTAGGACCGCCCGGTCACCATCTCGGCATCGCCAAGACCGCCCGCGCTCTCGATCTTCAGCGGCCCGCCGGCCAGCGGCACCACGACATAGTCGTATTCGTGGCGGTGCCAGCCGGTGTGCGCACGCGGCGGCAGGCGCCATTCGGTCACCCTCACCCGGTCGTTGTCGACCTGGGACGTGCCAATGGCATCAGGGCGTGTCTCGGTCATGCGGTCTCTCCTCCCCCCGCTGCCTGGACGGCGGCCTGGGCCGCCGCCAGCCGGGCGATCGGCACGCGGAATGGCGAACAGGAAACATAGTCCAGCCCGGTCTGATGACAGAAGCGGATCGATGCGGGGTCGCCGCCATGCTCGCCGCAGATGCCAAGCTTCAGCCCGCCGCGCACCGCCCGCCCGCGCTCGGCCGCGGTGCGCACCAGCTCGCCGACGCCATCGACATCCAGGCTGGCAAAGGGATCCGCTTCCAGGATCCCCTGCTCCTGATAGCTGCGCAGGAAGGATGTCGCGTCATCGCGCGACAGGCCAAGCGTGGTCTGGGTCAGGTCGTTGGTGCCGAAGCTGAAGAAGTCGGCCACCTCGGCGATCTCGCCGGCGCGCAGTGCTGCGCGCGGCAGTTCGATCATGGTGCCGACCAGGTAGTCGATGCGGGTGCCGAGCGCGGCCATCACCTCCTCGGCCGTGCGCACCGTAAGCTCGCGCAGCACCTCAAGCTCCTTGCGGATCGCCACCAGCGGGATCATCACCTCGGGCAGCACCGGCTCGCCCACCTCCCGCGTCACCGCCACCGCCGCCTCGAAGATGGCGCGCACCTGCATCTCGTAGATTTCGGGGAAGGTGATGCCGAGCCGGCAGCCGCGATGGCCCAGCATGGGGTTGGCTTCCTTCAGCTCGAGCGCCCGATGGTGGGCGCGGTCGAAGGAGATGCCGGAGACCTCCGCCACCTCGCGCAGCTCGGCCTCGGTATGGGGCAGGAACTCGTGCAGCGGCGGGTCGAGCAGGCGGATGGTCACCGGCAGGCCCCGCATGATGCGGAACAGCTCGGTGAAGTCGCCGCGCTGCATCGGCAGGATCTTCTCCAGCGCCGCGCGCCGGCCGGCCTGGTCATCGGCCATGATCATCTGGCGCACGGCGACGATGCGCTCGGCATCGAAGAACATGTGCTCGGTCCGGCACAGGCCGATGCCCTCGGCCCCGAAACGCCGGGCCGCCCGGGCATCGGCCGGGGTCTCGGCATTGGCGCGCACCTTCAGGGTGCGGATCTCGTCGGCCCAGCCCATCAGTGTCGCGAAGTCGCCCGACAGCTCGGGCTGGATCGTCGGCACCTCGCCCAGGAACACTTCGCCGCTGGCGCCGTCGATGGTCAGCACCTCGCCGGCCTTCACGCTGACGTCGCGCACGAACAGGGTCTGGCGGGCATAGTCGACGCGCAGCTCGCCCGCGCCCGACACGCAAGGCCGCCCCATGCCGCGGGCCACCACGGCCGCGTGGCTGGTCATGCCGCCGCGGGTGGTCAGGATGCCGGCGGCGGCATGCATGCCGTGGATGTCCTCGGGGCTGGTCTCGACCCGCACCAGGATCACGCTGTCGCCCCTGGCCGCCTGCGCCTCCGCCTCGTCGGCGGAGAACACCACCTTGCCGCAGGCCGCACCCGGCGAGGCCGGCAGGCCGCGCGCCAGCAGCCGGCGGGGCGCCTTGGGATCGAGCGTGGGATGGAGAAGCTGGTCGAGGGCCGCGGCATCGATCCGCCCCACCGCCTGGCGCGGCGTGATCAGCCCCTCGGCCACCATGTCGACGGCGATCTTCAGCGCTGCCTGGGTGGTACGCTTGCCGTTGCGTGTCTGCAGCATGAACAGCTTGCCGCGCTGGACCGTGAACTCGATGTCCTGCATGTCGCGGTAGTGCCGCTCCAGCAGGCTGCGCACCTCGGCGAGCTGGGCGAAGACCGCCGGCATCACCTCCTCCATCGAGGGCAGGGCCGATCCCTGCTTCTGGCGGCCGGCAATGGTGAGCTGCTGGGGCGTGCGAATGCCCGCCACCACGTCCTCGCCCTGGGCGTTCACCAGGAACTCGCCGTAGAAGCTGTTCTCGCCGGTCGACGGATCGCGGGTGAAGGCCACACCGGTGGCGCAGTCGGCGCCCATGTTGCCGAACACCATGGCCTGGACGTTCACCGCGGTGCCCCAGTCGGCCGGGATGTCATGCAGCCGGCGGTAGGTGACGGCGCGCTGGTTCATCCAGCTCCCGAACACCGCCCCGATCGCGCCCCAGAGCTGCTCGTGCGGGTCCTGCGGAAAGGGCCGGCCGGTCTCCTCCTCCACCGCCTGCTTGTAGGCGGCAATGACATCGCGCCAGTCCTCGGCCGAGAGGTCCGTGTCGAGGTCGCAGCCCTTGTCGGCCTTGGCCTGCTCCAGGATGTCCTCGAAGCGGTGATGCTCCACCTCCAGCACGACATTGCCGTACATCTGGATGAAGCGGCGGTAGCTGTCGTAGGCGAAGCGCGGGTCGCCC
>CAZEQG010000061.1:0-10433 GCA_964514295.1 uncultured Alphaproteobacteria bacterium | reverse complement strand
ACTCGCCGCCGAACATCTTGTTGCCCACCTGGCGCTTGGGATACTGCACGATGATCCGGCGCTGGGCGCGCTCGATGAACACCACGAAGGCGATCACGCCGACCGCCATGGCCAGCAGGAAGATGATGAAGAAGGCCGACACCGCCCCGGTGCGGCCAAGCTCCAGCGTGCCGGCCAGCGCGCTCGGCAGGTTCGCCACGATGCCGGCGAAGATGATCAGCGAGATGCCGTTGCCCACGCCGCGCGCGGTGATCTGCTCGCCCAGCCACATCAGGAACATGGTGCCGCCCACCAGGGTGACCACCGTGGTCGCCTGGAAGAACAGGCCAGGCGCCATCACGGCCGCACCGGCGCTGCCGCGCATCCCCTCCAGCCCCACGGCGATGCCGAAGGCCTGCACCGTGGCCAGCAGCACGGTCAGATAGCGCGTGTACTGGTTCAGCTTCTTGCGCCCTGTCTCCCCCTCCTTCTTCAGCGCATCCAGCGTCGGCGACACGGTGGTCATCAGCTGGATGATGATGGAGGCCGAGATGTAGGGCATGATGTTCAGCGCGAATATGGTCATCCGCCCGAAGGCGCCGCCGGCCAGCATGTCGAACATGCCGAGGATGCCGCGCTGCTGCTGCTCGAAGATTTCCGCCAGGATGGTCGGATCGATGCCCGGAATCGGGATGTAGCTGCCGAATCGATAAACGATCAGCGCACCCAGCGTGAACCAGATGCGCTGCTTCAGTTCCGTCGCCTTCGCGAAGGCGCCGAAGTTCAGGTTCGCTGCAAGCTGCTCTGCGGCCGACGCCATGACGCCTCTGCTCGGTTTCGGATCGGACGCCCCCGTGCCGGGCCGCGCCCGGGCTCAGTTCGCGGACCGGCTCAGGCCGGCGCCCCCTCGGGAAGATGGACGCTGCCGCCCGCCTTCTCAACCGCTTCCCGCGCCGCCGCCGACACGCCGGCCACCGCGATCGCGATCTTCGCCGTCAGCGCGCCCTTGGCCAGCAGCCGCACCGGCCCGCCATTGCGACGCACCAGGCCGGCCGCCGCCAGCACCCCGGCATCGATCGGCTGGGTGGCATCGAGGCGGCCATCGTCGATCGCCTGCTGCAGGCGGCCGAGGTTCACCACCTGATGCTCCACCCGGAAGATGTTGTTGAAGCCACGCTTGGGCACCCGGCGATGCATCGGCATCTGGCCGCCCTCATAGCCGTTCAGCGACACGCCGGTGCGCGCCTTCTGGCCCTTCACGCCGCGCCCGGAGGTCTTGCCGAGCCCCGACCCGATGCCCCGGCCAAGCCGCTTCTTGGGCTTGCGAGCGCCCGGATTGTCGCGAATCTCGTTCAGCTTCATGGCAGCAAATCCTTAGTTCAGCCGACGACTCAGCCCTGGGCCTCGCCCTCGACGCGCACCAGATGGCGCACCTTGTAGATCATGCCGCGCACGGAGGGCGTATCCTCGAGCTCGCGCGTGCGGTGCAGCTTGTTCAGCCCCAGGCCGATCAGCGTCTGCCGCTGGTCCTTCTGGCGGCCGATCGGGCTGCCGACCTGGGTCACGATCACGGTCTTCTTCTCGCTCATCGTTCCTGTCCTCAGGCGGCGGCTTCGGCCTCGGCGCCCTCGGCCTTGGCCGGGCGGCCGAAGATCTCGGAGACCTTCTTGCCACGCTTGGCGGCGACGGCGCGCGGGTTGACCACCAGCTTCAGGGCCGCGAAGGTGGCCTTCACCATGTTGTGCGGGTTCGAGGTGCCGATCGACTTGCCGACCACGTCCTGCACGCCGAGCGCCTCCATCACCGCGCGCATCGGACCGCCGGCGATGATCCCGGTGCCCGACACGGCCGAGCGCAGCACCACCCGCCCAGCGCCGAAATGGCCCTGGATGTCGTGGTGCAGCGTGCGGCCCTCGCGCAGCGGCACGCGGATCATGTTGCGCTTGGCCTGATCGGTCGCCTTGCGGATCGCCTCCGGCACCTCGCGGGCCTTGCCGGCGCCATGGCCGACCCGCCCGCGCCCATCGCCGACGATGACGAGGGCGGCAAAGCCGAAGCGCCGGCCGCCCTTCACCACCTTGGCGACGCGGTTGATGCCGACGAGCTTTTCGATCAGCTCCGGCTCATCGCTGCGCTCGCGATCCCGATCCCGGGACCCTTCGCGGCCTTCCCTCTGCTGACGCGCCATCGAACGGTTCCCTTCCTCAGAACGACAGGCCGCCCTCGCGGGCGGCATCGGCCAACGCCTTCACGCGGCCGTGGTAGAGATAGCCGCCGCGGTCGAACACCACCTCGGTGACGCCCGCCGCCAGCGCCCGCTCGGCCACCAGCTTGCCGACCGCCTTGGCCGCCTCGACGTCGGCGCCGGTCTTGAGCTGCTCGCGCATCGCCTTCTCCAGGCTGGAGGCGGCGGCCAGCGTGCGCCCGGCCTCGTCGTCGATGACCTGGGCATAGATCTGGCGGCCCGAGCGGAACACGCTCAGCCGCGGCCGGCCGGCCGACTTCTTGCGCAGCGACAGGCGCACGCGCCCCTGACGCCGATCGAACTGCGACAATTGCTTGCTCATCGTCAACCTTCCCGAACCGCGCCGCAGATATGCCGGCCCGCCATCACTTCTTCTTGCCTTCCTTGCGCAGGATCACCTCGCCCGCGTACTTGATGCCCTTGCCCTTGTAGGGCTCCGGCTCGCGCCAGGCGCGGATCTCGGAGGCGACCTGGCCGATCTTCTGCCGGTCGGCCCCGCTGATGGCGATCGCCGTCGGCCGCTCGCACTTCACGGTCACGCCTTCCGGAATGGGATAGCGCACCGGATGGCTGTAGCCAAGCGACAGCACCAAGTCCGAGCCCTCGACCGCGGCGCGGTAGCCGACGCCGCTGATCTCCAGGTTCACCGTGAAGCCTTCGCTCACGCCCTTAACCAGGTTGCGCACCAGATTGCGGGTGGTGCCCCACATCATGCGGGCACGCTTGCCATCGCCATTGGGACGCACCGTCACCTGGCCGCCATCGACGCTGACCAGCACATCGCGCGACAGCGCCATGCTGAGATGGCCGAGCTTGCCCTTGGCGGAGAACTTGCCGTCCTCCACCGCCACGCTGACGCCGGCTGGCACCGGCACCGGGTTCTTGCCTACGCGGGACATGCTTCGTTGCTCCTCAGAACACCCGGCAGATGATCTCGCCGCCGACATTGGCGGCGCGCGCCTCGCCGTCCGACATCACGCCGCGCGGGGTTGACAGGATCGAGATGCCGAGGCCGTTGAACACCCGCGGCAGGTCCTTCACCTTGGAATAGACCCGCCGGCCGGGGGTCGACACCCGCTTGATCTCGCGGATCACCGGCTCGCCCTCGTGGTATTTCAGCTCGATCGTCAGCTCCGCCACGCCCTGGCGCAGCTCGGCCATCGAATAGCCGCGGATGAAGCCCTCGCGCTTCAGCACCTCCAGCACGTTCTCGCGCAGCCGCGAGGCCGGGCTGGTGATGCTGGACTTGCGCGAACGCTGCCCGTTGCGGATGCGGGTCAGGAGATCGCCGATGGGATCGCTGGTCGCCATGTGTCGCTACCCTCTCACCAGCTCGACTTCACCAGGCCGGGGATCTGCCCGGCCGAGCCCAGTTCCCGCAGCGCGATGCGCGACAGCTTGAACTTGCGATAGAAGGCACGCGGCCGGCCGGTCAGCTCGCACCGATTGCGGATGCGCGTCTTGGCACCGTTCCGGGGCATCTCGGCCAGCTTCAGGCGGGCGCCGAAGCGCTCCTCCATCGACAGGCTCTCGTCATTGGCCGTGGCCAGCAGGCGCGCCCGCTTGGCCGCGTGCTTCTTGACCAGCGCCGTGCGCCGCTTGTTCTTCTCGATCGAGCTCTTCTTGGCCATACGCCGGCCCCCTATGCCCTGAACGGCAGATTGAAGCCTTCGAGGAGGGACTTGGCCTCCTGGTCGGTCTTCGCGGTGGTCACGATGATGATGTCCATGCCGCGCACGGCATCGACCTTGTCGTAGTCGATTTCCGGGAACACGATCTGCTCCTTCAGGCCCATGGCATAATTGCCCCGGCCGTCGAAGCTCTTCGGGTTCACGCCGCGGAAGTCGCGCACCCGCGGCAGCGCGATGTTCACCAGGCGGTCAAGGAACTCGTACATCCGGTCCTTGCGCAAGGTCACCTTGCAGCCGATCCCCATGCCGCCGCGCAGCTTGAAGGTGGCGATCGACTTCTTCGAGCGGGTGATCACCGGCTTCTGCCCGGCGATGGTCGCCAGATTTTCGGCCGCGGCCTGGACCTTCTTGGAATCCTGCACCGCCTCGCCAACGCCCATGTTGATGACGATCTTCTCCAGCCTCGGAACCTGCATGGGGTTCTTGTACTGGTAGGCGTCGATCAGCTTCTGACGGACGACCTTGTCGTAGTGCTCTTTCAGCCGCGCGGCCATGTCATTCGTTCCTTGCCGTCAGACGTCGATGGTCTCGCCATTGGCCCGGGCGAAGCGCACCTTGCGGCCGTCCTCAAGAATCTTGAAGCCGACCCGGGTGGGCTTCGCGTCGGTGCCAGGGGCGACCAGCGCGACGTTGGAGATGTGAATCGGCGCTTCCTTCTCGATGATCCCGCCGGCACTGCGGTTGGTCTGCCGCGTGTGCCGCTTGATCATGTTGACGCCCGCGACCAGCACCCGGTGCTCGTCGCGCACCACGCGCAGCACCTCGCCCGACTTGCCCTTGTCGCGGCCGGTGATGACGACGACCTTGTCGCCCTTCTTGATCTTGAACTTCTCGGCCATCTCAAAGCACCTCCGGCGCCAGCGAGACGATCTTCATGAAGCCGCGCCCGCGCAGCTCGCGCGTGACCGGCCCGAAGATGCGGCTGCCGATCGGCTCCATCTGCTTGTTGATCAGCACCGCGGCATTGCGGTCGAAGCGGATCACCGTGCCGTCGATGCGCCGCACGTCCTTGGCCGTGCGCACGATGACCGCGCGATGGACATCGCCCTTCTTCACCCGGCCCCGCGGGATCGCCTCCTTCACGGACACGACGATCACGTCGCCGACGGTGGCGAACTTCCGCTTCGAGCCGCCGAGCACCTTGATGCACATGACGCGGCGCGCACCGGAATTGTCGGCCACGTCGAGGTTCGACTGCATCTGGATCATGGTCGGATAACCTCTCTACGCGCCGTTCAGGCCGCTGTTTCCGCGCCGCCGGCGGCGGCATCGGACAGCACCCGCCAGCGCTTCAGCTTCGACAGCGGGCGGCACTCCTCGATGCGCACCTGGTCGCCCGCCTTGCACGCATTCGCCTCGTCATGGGCGTGATACTTCTTCGAGCGGGTGATGAACTTCTTGTAGACCGGGTGCATGAACCGGCGCTCGACGCGCACGACAACCGTCTTGTCGTTCACGTCGCTGACCACGATTCCCTGCAGCACGCGCTTGGGCATGTCCTGTGCGTCCTTACGCCTTGGCGGCCGCCGTGCGGCGCTGGTTCTGTACCGTCTTGATGCGCGCCAGATCACGGCGCAGCTGCCGCCGGCGCGCGGTGTTCTCGAGCTGGCCCGACGCCTGCTGGAAGCGCAGGTTGAAGGCCTCCTTCTTCAGGTCGATCACCAGCGCCGACAGCTCATCGTCGGTCTTGGCGCGAACGTCTGCCACCTTCATGGCCGTCACCCCTCCTCGCCCAGGCGATGCACGATGCGCGTGGCCACCGGCAGCTTCGCGGCCGCCAGCTCCAGCGCCCGGGTCGCCGTATCCTTCGGCACGCCGTCGATCTCGAACATGATCCGCCCCGGCTTCACCCGGCAGGCCCAGTATTCGGGCGCGCCCTTGCCGGAGCCCATGCGGACCTCGGCCGGCTTCATCGACACCGGCACATCGGGGAAGATGCGGATCCACACGCGCCCGACACGCTTGATGTGGCGCGAAATGGCGCGCCGGGCCGATTCGATCTGGCGGGCGGTCACCCGCTCCGGGCTGGTCGCCTTGAGGCCGATCGAGCCGAAATTCAGGCTCGTCCCGCCCTTGGCGTTGCCGTGGATGCGGCCCTTGTGGGCCTTGCGGTACTTCGTGCGCTTGGGCGCCATCATGTCACGTCACCTCGATCCTTGGCCGCGCTCACGCCCGCGCGTCGCGGCCGGCGGGCTGCTGCTCCATGGCCCTGCGGTCGACCGCCATCGGGTCGTGGGCCAGGATCTCGCCCTTGAACACCCAGACCTTGACCCCGCAGGTGCCATAGGTCGTCTTCGCCGTGGCGACGCCGAAATCGACATCAGCCCGCAGCGTGTGCAGCGGCACCCGCCCCTCGCGGTACCATTCCATGCGGGCGATCTCCGCTCCGCCGAGCCGGCCGCCGCAGTTGATCCGGATGCCCTGGGCCCCCAGCCGCATCGCCGACTGCACGGCGCGCTTCATGGCCCGCCGGAAGGCGACCCGCCGCTCAAGCTGCTGGGCGATGCCCTCGGCCACCAGCCGGGCGTCGATCTCGGGCTTGCGGATCTCCACGATGTTCAGGTGGACATCGTTGCCGGTCATCTTCTGAAGATCGTTCTTCAGCTTGTCGATGTCCGAGCCCTTCTTGCCGATGACCACGCCGGGGCGGGCGGTGTGGATGGTGATGCGCGCGCGCTTGGCCATCCGCTCCACCACCACGCGGCTCACCCCGGCCTGCTGCAGGCGCTCGTGCAGGTACTTGCGCAGCCGCAGGTCCTCGTGCAGCAGGCGGCCGTAGTTGCGGTCGGCGAACCAGCGCGAATCCCAGGTGCGGTTGATGCCGACGCGCAGCCCGATGGGGTTGACTTTCTGGCCCATGGTCAGTCGGTCTCCTTCGCCGCGGCGTCCTGGCGCTCGCGCACGATCACTGTCAGATGGCTGAAGGGCTTCACGATGCGGGCACCGCGGCCGCGCGCCCGGGCATGAAAGCGCTTCATGACCAGTCCGCGGCCGACCGAGGCCTCCTTCACGAACAGCCGGTCGACATCGAGCTGATGGTTGTTCTCGGCATTGGCGATCGCCGATTCCAGCACCTTCTTCACGTCGCGCGCGATGCGGCGCTTGGAGAAGGCCAGCACGTTCAGCGCCAGGCCGCAATCCTTGCCCCGGATCAGCGCCGCCACCAAGTTCAACTTCTGCGGGCTGATCCGCAGGTTGCGCAGCACCGCCTGGGCCTCTGTCTCGTCCAGCGATCGCTCGCGCGGCTGCTTGCTCATCTCAGCCCCTCTTCGACTTCTTGTCGGCGGCGTGGCCGTAGAAGGTGCGCGTCGGCGAGAACTCGCCGAACTTGTGGCCCACCATGTTCTCGGACACGATCACCGGCACGAACTTGTGGCCGTTGTGGACGCCGAAGGTCAGCCCGACGAACTGCGGCAGGATCGTGCTGCGGCGCGACCAGGTCCTGATCACCTCGTTGCGGCCCGAACTGCGCGTCTTGTCTGCCTTCTTCAGCAGATAGCCGTCGATGAACGGACCTTTTCTAAGCGAGCGAGCCACCGCTGCCCTCCTTTACTTCGAGAACCGGCGACGCACGATCAGCGCGTCCGTCTTCTTGTTCTGCCGCGTGCGCTTTCCCTTGGTCGGCTTGCCCCAGGGGGTGACCGGATGGCGGCCACCCGAGGTGCGGCCTTCACCGCCGCCATGGGGGTGATCGACCGGGTTCATCGCCACGCCGCGCACATGCGGGCGCCAGCCTTTCCAGCGGTTGCGCCCGGCCTTGCCGATGCTTTCGTTCTTCTTGTCCGGATTCGACACCGCGCCGATCGAGGCCATGCAGTTGCCATGGACCTTGCGCAGCTCGCCCGACATCAGCCGCAGCACCGCATAGTCGCCATCGCGCCCGACGATCTGCACGAAGGCGCCGGCCGAGCGCGCGATCTGCCCGCCCTTGCCGATGTGCAGCTCGACATTGTGCACCACCGTGCCGACCGGGATGTTGCGCAGCAGCAGGGCGTTGCCCGGCTTGATGTCGACCCGCTCGCCGGCCACCACCTGGTCACCCGCCTTCAGGCGCTGCGGCGCCAGGATGTAGCTGAGCTCGCCATCGGCATAGCGCACCAGGGCGATGAAGGCGGTGCGGTTGGGGTCATACTCCAGCCGCTCGACCGTCGCCGGCACGTCGTGCTTGCGGCGCTTGAAGTCGACCAGCCGGTAGCGGCGCTTGTGACCGCCGCCATGCTGGTAGCTGGTTACCCGGCCCAGGTTGTTGCGCCCGCCGGTCGAGGTCAGGCCCTCGGTCAGGGACTTGACCGGCTTGCCCTTCCACAGGTCCGAGCGGTCCACCAGCACCAGCTGGCGGGTACCCGGCGTCACCGGCTTGAAGCTGCGAAGTGCCATTGTCCAGCGCCCTTCCCTCAGATTCCGGTGGTGACGTCGATCGACTGGCCTTCGGCCAGCGTGACCATCGCCTTCTTCACGTCGGAGCGCTGGCCCGGCCGACCGCGGAAGCGCTTGGTCTTGCCCTTGGCGCGCAGCGTGTTCACGGCCGTCACCTTCACCTGGAACAGCGTCTCCACCGCCACCCGGATCTCGGGCTTGGAGGCCGACAGGGGCACCACGAAGGTCACCTGGTTGTGCTCCGACCCGCGGGTCGCCTTTTCGGTGATCACCGGCGCGCGCACCAGATCGTACATCTGCTCGCGCGTCAGCTTCACCTGCTTCACGTTCAGCGGCCGCATGCTCATTTCAGGCGCGCCTCCAGCGCTTCCACCGCCGCCCGGCTCAGCACCAGGGTGTCACGGCGCAGGATGTCGTAGACATTGGCGCCGATCTGCGGCAGCACGTCGATCTTCGCCAGATTCGATACCGCCAGACGGAAATTCCCGTCGACCGAATCGCCGTCGATGAACAGGCCCGAGGTGATGCCGAGCTTTTCCAGCCGGCCCTTCATCTCCCGGGTCTTCGGCCCGGCCGCCGAAAGCTGGTCCACCACGATCAGCTTGCCCTCGGCGAGCTTCGCCGACAGCGCCGCCTTCAGGCCGAGCTTGCGCACCTTCTTCGGCAGGTCGAAGGCGTGGCTGCGCACGACCGGGCCGAAGATCACCGCGCCGCCGCGGAACTGCGGCGAGCGCAGCGAGCCCTGGCGGGCATTGCCGGTGCCCTTCTGGCGGTAGGGCTTCTTGGTGGTGCCGCTGATCTCGCTCACCCCCTTGGTCTTGTGGGTGCCGGCGCGGCGCTTGGCGCGCTGCCAGTTGACCACCCGGGCCAGGATGTCGGCGCGCGGCTCCACGCCGAACACCTCCTCGGCCAGCTCGATCTCGCCGGCATCGCCGGCATCCAGCGTCTTCACGGGAAGCTTCATCGCCGTCACTCCTGCGCCGCCGGCGCCTCGGCCGGGGCAGCCTTGGCCTTCACCGCCGCCGGCAGCGGCACCTCGGCCGGGCGCTTGCGCTTGACCGCATCGCGCAGCAGCACATAGCCGCCATCGGCACCGGGCACGGCGCCATGAATCAGGATCAGGCCGCGGGCCGGATCGGTCTTCACCACCTTCAGGCTCTGCACGGTCACCCGCTCGTCACCCAGGTGGCCTGCCATCTTCTTGCCGGGGAAGGTGCGGCCGGGGTCCTGGCGGTTGCCGGTGGAGCCGGGGCTGCGATGGGAGATGGACACGCCGTGGGTGGCGCGCAGGCCGGCAAAGTTCCAGCGCTTCATGGCGCCGGCAAAGCCCTTGCCGATCGAGGTGCCGGTCACGTCGATGAACTGGCCGGGCAGGAAATGCTCGACCGACAGCTCGGCGCCGACATCGAGCAGCGCGCCCTCGTCGACGCGGAACTCCGCCAGCTTCTTCTTCGGCTCGACCTCGGCCTTGGCGAAATGCCCGCGATTGGCCTTGCTGACGCGCTTGACCTTGGCCTTGCCGACGCCGAGCTGGACCGCGGTGTAGCCGTCCTTCTCCTTGGTCCGCACGGCCACCACCTGGCATTCCTCGACGCGGAGCACCGTCACCGGCACATGGCTGCCGGCGGCGTCGAAGACCCGCGTCATGCCCAGCTTCTGGGCGATCAATCCGGTTCGCTGCATGGAACCGTCCCCCTCAGAGCTTGATCTCGACATCCACGCCGGCGGCGAGGTCGAGCTTCATCAGCGCGTCCACCGTCTGCGGCGTGGGGTCGACGATATCGAGAAGCCGCTTGTGCGTGCGAATCTCGAACTGTTCGCGCGACTTCTTGTCGACGTGCGGCGAGCGGTTCACGGTGAACTTCTCGATCCGGGTCGGCAGCGGGATCGGCCCGCGCACGCGCGCACCGGTCCGCTTGGCCGTGTTCACGATCTCCGACGTCGACTGGTCGAGGACCCGATGGTCGAACGCCTTGAGCCGGATGCGAATATTTTGATTGTCCATCGTTCCTGTCCGAACCAGGGGAAACCCTCGCCCGCTCCCGACCCTGTTACTCGATGATCGACGCGACGACGCCGGCGCCGACGGTTCTGCCGCCCTCGCGGATGGCGAAGCGCAGGCCCTCATCCATGGCGATGGG
>CAZEQG010000060.1:0-10450 GCA_964514295.1 uncultured Alphaproteobacteria bacterium | reverse complement strand
AAGGCGCGCCCTTCCGCCACGCCGCCGCCGCCATCGCCGCCGACCCGACCGGCGAAACGCTGCTGCTGGGCGCCTTCTCCGAGCACCGGGCGGCCATCCCTGACGGGCTGCCCGCGGGCCTGCCCTGCGGCGACATGGAGGCGCTGGAGGCGCTGATCCGGGCCGGCGGGGTGGACGAGGTGCTGCTGGCCTTTCCCGACAGCGCCGTGGATGCCTGCCGCCGGGCGATCGAGCGGCTGAGGCTGCTGCCGGTCAACGTGAAGCTGGCGCCGCCGCCGATCGCCCAGGAGCTGCCGCCGCACGGGCTGAGCCAGCTTGGCGGCATCAGCGTGCTGCACCTGCTGGAGCGCCCGCTGGGCGGCATGGATGTGGTGTGGAAGGTGCTGGAGGACCGCATCCTTGGCGCCCTGCTGCTGCTGCCGGCCCTGCCGGTGATGCTGCTGGCGGCGCTGGCGATCCGCCTGGAGGGGCCGGGGCCGGTGCTGATCCGCCAGCAGCGCTTCGGCTTCAACAGCAATCCCTTCTGGGTCTACAAGCTGCGCAGCATGCGCGCCGGCGCGGAGAATGACCCGGCCGCCCCGCAGGCCCGCCGCAACGATCCCCGCATCACCCGGGTCGGCCGCTTCCTGCGGCGGACCTCGATCGACGAACTGCCGCAGCTGTTCAACGTGCTGGGCGGCAGCATGTCGCTGGTCGGCCCGCGCCCGCACGCGGTCGCCCATGACCGCTATTATGCCGGGCTGATCGACGGCTATCTCGCCCGCCACAGGGTGAAGCCCGGGATGACCGGCTGGGCCCAGGTGAACGGCCTGCGCGGCGAGACCGACACGCCGGAGAAGATGGCCGCCCGGGTGCGCTACGACCTCTACTACATCGACCATTGGTCGCTGCTGTTCGACCTGAAGATCCTGGTGCTTACGCCCTGGGTGCTGCTGCGCGACACCAACGCCTACTGATGGCGCGGCAGGGGGCTATTTCAGGGCCTCGCTGATCGTCTCGCAGGTCTGGCGCACCAGGGCCAGCACCCGTTCGTGCGGGGCGGCCGCGCCGTGGCGGGCGAGGCAAGGCACCACGATGGCGGCGATCGCCCGGCCCTGGCGCGACAGGATCGGGGCGCCGATATCGGTGACGCCGACCACATCGTGGCTTTCGGCCACCTGGAAGCCGCGCCCGGCGATCTCGTCGAGCAGGCGTTCGAGAGCGGCGCGGTCCACCGGCTTGCGGGCGGCGGCCAGCCCCTCCTCGATCATCCGGGCGCGCCGGGCGGGGTCCTGGAAAGCCATGATGATCTTGCCCGAGGTGGCGTCGAGGGCGGCGCGGCGATAGCCCAGCTTCAGCGTGAAGCTGATGTCGGCGCTGCCGGTGGTGGTGGCGATCACCACCGTCTCGCCGGCGTTCACCACCACCAGATGGGCGGACTGGCCGGTCTGGTCGCACAGCCGCTCCATCGCCGGCACCGCCTCCTCGATCAGGGTGCGCGGGCGCGGCGTGCGCATGCCGAGCTCGAACAGGCGGTTGCTCAGCGTCAGCTCGTCGCTGACCGCGTCGCGCTTGAGATAGCCACGCTCGACCAGCACGAAGACCATGCGGAAGATCTCGCCCTTGGAGCGGCCGAGCTGGTCGGCGATCTCGCGCGTCGACATCGGCCGGTCGGCGCCGGCCAGCAGTTCGATGATGTCCAGCCCCTTTTCCAGGGCCGGGGCGGTATAGGCCCCGCGCTGTCCGCGCAAGGCAGGCGGCGGCACGGCGTTCTGCGCGGTCGGGGGCATCAGGCCACTCTCCGTGGTTTCATATGCGAAGCTTGACTGCATAGACGAACCAAACCTAGTCTGCCAACAGCCTGCTGACGTGCCTGCGACGGTACCACGCGGCGATCTGCCACTGCTGGTGCGCAACGATATCGCCGGCGCCGTCCGCCGCCCACGCCCACCGGCCCGCGGGACCGGCCTTTCCGACCGGGCGATCCGGCCCGGCCAAAACAGAGGAGGAAGCACATGCGATCGATCGTGAACGGAGTGATGGGGGCGGCCTGCGCGCTGATGGTGGCGGCATTCGGCGCCACCGCGGCCAAGGCCGACAAGCTGGCCGACATCCTGGCCAAGGGCGTGGTGCGCATCGGCGTGCCGCTGGACGTGCCGCCCTTCGGCTCGCAGGATGCCAACCGCAACCCGGTCGGCTTCGATGTGGAGCTGGCCGAAATGGTGGGCAAGGCCCTGGGCGTGAAGGTGGAGCTGCAGCAGATCACCGGCGCCAACCGCATTCCCTTCCTGCTGACCGACAAGGTCGACATCGTGATCTCGGTGATGGGGCTTACGCCCGAGCGCGCCAAGCAGATCATGTTCACCGCCCCCTACGCCAATACCGACCTTGCCGTCTACGGGCCGAAGGCCTCGAAGGTGACATCGGCGATGGATGTGGGCAGCGCGCGCATCGCCGCGGCCAAGGGCACCACGCAGGAGCTGGCGCTGACGGCGACCAACCCCCGGGCGGTGATCATGCGCACCGAGGACGACGCCACGGCGGCGGCGGCCTATCTTTCCGGCCAGGCCGACCTGTTCGCCACCAACAGCATCGTCGCCCAGGCCCTGGCGAAGCAGAATCCGGGCAAGGAGTTCGAGCGCAAGTTCGTGATCCGCCGCAGCCCGGCGCACATGGGCGTACGCCAGGGCGAGTTCGCGCTGGTGCGCTGGCTCGACGGCTTCATCTTCTTCAACACCATGAACGAAGAGCTGGACCGCCTGCACAAGAAGTACCTCGGCATGCCGATGGACCCGCTGCCGACCCTGTGACGTCCAGGCGGCGGACCCCGGCCGGGTCCGCCGCCGCCTTTTCCGGAGGGACCACATGCGAACCGTCGAATGGGCGCGGCTGCGCGCCTCGGAGCTGCGCGCGCTGGCCGCCGCCAACGCCATCGTCATCATCCCGATCGGTGCCACCGAACAGCACGGGCCGCATCTGCCGGTGATGGTCGACCACCGCCTTGCCCATGAGGTCGGCGTGCGCGCCGCCCGGCTGATCGCGGCCCATGAGCCGGCCGTGGTCACCCCGGTGATCCCCTTCGGCATGTCGGAGCATCACGTCTCCCTCGGCGGCACCATCACGCTGGACTTCGCGACCATGCAGGCGGTGGTGAACGCGGTCTGCGAATCGGCGATCCGCCAGGGCTTCCGCCGGCTGTTCATCCTCAACGGCCATGGCGGCAACATCGCCGCGCTGGAGACCATCGTCACCGAGCTGACGATACGCCACCGGCTGCCGGTCGCCTTCGCCTCCTACTGGCAGATCGCCACGGCCGAGATTGCCGCCCTGCTGGAGCGCCAGAAGGGCGTGCTGCACGCCTGCGAGGCGGAAACCTCGATGATCCTCGCGGTAGAGGCTGGGGATGTCGACCAGGAGGTGATGCCCCAATGCCATGGGCCGCTGGTGCCCGGGGGCAGCGGCATCGAAGGGGTCAATCCCGGCATCTACCGCTGGCGCCAGCTCGCCACCCGCTCGCCCAACGGCGTGATCGGCGAGGCCGGTGCCGCGAGCGCCGAGAAGGGCGAAAGGCTGCTGGCCGCCATCGCCGAGAGCGTGGCCCGGGCGCTGAGGGCGCCCGCCCTGTGGAACACCCCGATCTGACGCCGCCCGACGGATAGCCCACATCATGGCACACAGCACGGCCATCCGGCCTTCCAGCGCCTTCGCCACCGTGGACTTCGACAAGCCCGGCAAGCAGAACGGCTTCCTGATGATCCCCCATTCCCCGCATGAGGATGCCTGGGGGGTGACGCGGGTGCCGCTGGCGGTGATCGCCAATGGCCGCGGCCCCACGGTGATCCTGGAGGGCGGCAACCACGGCGACGAGCATGAGGGGCCGATCACCATCGGCGAGCTGATCCGCGACCTCGATCCCGGCGAGGTACAGGGCCGCCTGATCCTGATGCCGGCCAACAACGTGCATGCGGTCCAGGCATCCCGGCGCACCTCGCCGGTCGACGGCCTCAACTTCAACCGCACCTTCCCGGGCGATCCGCGCGGCACGATCACGCAGCAGATCTCGGCCTATCTCACCGATCACGTGTTCCCGATCGGCGACGCCTTCCTCGACCTGCATTCGGGCGGCTCCTCGCTCGACATCCTGCCCAGCGCCATCATCGAGCCCACCGCCGACGACCAGCTCCGCCGCCGCAACACCGCCGCCGCCCTTGCCTTCGACGCGCCGCTGACGGTGGTGATCGGCAATCTGGGCGACCCGCGCACCGCCACCGCCACGGCCTGCCGGGCGGGGCTGGTGACGGTCGGCACCGAGATGGCCGGGGGCGGGCGGGTGTCGATAGAGGCGCTGGCCATCTGCCGGCGCGGGGTGCGCAACGTGCTGGCCCATCTCGGCGTCATCGCCCCCCACCATGCCAGCCCGCGCCGCGGCGACGGCGTGGTGCTGGAGCTGCCCGGCAAGGACGCCTACGTCTTCGCCACCATGGACGGGGTGTTCGAGCCCTTCCACGAGAACGGCACCGAGGTGAGGGCCGGCCAGCCGGCAGGGCGCATCCACTGCACCTGGGACCCGGGGCGCCAGCCCGAAACCCTCTACTATGCCGCCGACGGCATCCTCTACGGCCGGCGCCAGCCCGGCCGGGTGCAGCCGGGCAACTGCTGCCTGGTGGTGGCCGCGGTCCATGGCGGGCCTGTGGCATGATCGGGATCGACGACATCAGCGCGGCGCGCCAGCGCATCGCCGGCCATGTCCGGCGCACGCCGGTGATGACGCTCAACCATCTGAAGGATCCGCCGCCGGTCGCCGCCGCGGTCACGCTGAAGCTGGAATGCCTGCAGGTCACCGGCTCCTTCAAGGCGCGCGGCGCCATGAACCGGCTGCTGGCGACGCCGCGCGAGGCCCTGGCCGGCGGCATCGTCACCGCCTCCGGCGGCAATCACGGGCTGGCGGTGGCCCGGGCCGCCCATGCCGCGGGCGTGCCGGCCACCATCTTCCTGCCCGCCAACGTGTCGCCGGCCAAGCTGGCGAAGCTGAAGCGCTGGGGGGCGGCGACGGTGATCGCCGGCGCCGCCTTCGACGAGGCGAACGCGGCAGCGCTCGCCCATGTCGAAGCCACCGGCGGCCTCTACGTCCATCCCTTCGCCGACCCGCTGGTGGTGGCCGGCCAGGGCACGCTGGGGCTGGAGATCCTGGAGGACATGGCGGATGTCGACACCATCCTGGTGGCGATCGGCGGCGGCGGCCTGGTCGCCGGCCTGTCGGCCGCCGTCAAGGCGCGCCGCCCCGAGGTGCGGGTGATCGGCATCGAACCCGAAGGTTCGCCGACGCTGAAGGCGTGCCTGGATGCGGGCCGGCTGGTGGCGCTGGAGGCGGTGACCACGCGGGTCCCCACCATGGCCTGCCGGCAGACCACCGAGGCGGTGTTCCAGGCCGTGCGCGCGGGCGTGGACGAGATCGTGCTGGTGTCCGACGACGACATGCAGCGGGCCGCGGAATGGCTGTGGTTCGAGACCGGGATCGCGGCCGACCTGTCGGGCGCGGCGGCGGCCGCGGTGCTGCGGGCCGGCCATCCGGTGCTGGCCGGTGCCGGCCGGATCTGCGCGCTGGTCTGCGGCGCCGGGCCCGAGGGCGTGATCGGGCAGCAATAGTGTCGCTTCAGATACGAAGCTTGACTGCATAGGCGAAACGCACCTAGTCTCGATCCCAGGGACGGCCAGGGGGGAAGATCGTGACCGCAGGCGCCAGCACCGGCACCCGGCAAGGCCAGCGGGCAGCCCCGCCTGCCACCCGCGCGGGGCGGCGGTGAGCTACACCTTCCAGTTCCGCGACGTCTTTGCCGCCTGGGAATTCCTGGCGGAAGGCCTGGCGACGACGATCCACCTGTCGGTCGTCACCATGGTGTTCGGCCTGGCGATCGGGGTGGCGGGAGCCGCCGCACGGCTCTATGGCGGGGCGCTGCTGCGCACCGTGGTGGGCGCCTATGTGGAGGTGATCCGCAACACGCCGCTGCTGGTGCAGCTCTTCATCGTGTTCTTCGGCCTGCCCAGCCTCGGCGTCCGGCTCGACGCGATGACCGCGGCCCTGATCAGCCTGACCGTCAATCTCGGCGCCTATGCGGTGGAGATCGTGCGGGCCGGGCTGCAGGCGATCCCGCGCGCCCAGATCGAGGCCGGGCATGCGCTCGGCCTCTCGGGCCTTCAGGTGTTCCGCTACATCGTGCTGATGCCGGCGCTGAAGATCATGTTCCCGGCGCTGGCCAGCCAGTTCATCCTGCTGATGCTGGCGACCTCGATCGCCTCGCAGATCTCCGTGCCGGACCTGTTCCACGCCGCCTCCATCATCCAGTCGCGCACCTTCCGCGACTTCGAGGTCTACACCGTGATCACCGTCCTCTACGTGGCGCTGGCGCTGCTGCTGCGGCTGGCCTTCGCGATCATCCACAAGCTCGCCTTCGGTCAGCGATGATCCGCGAATACGCCTTCATCGACGTGCTCTATCTGGTGGCCGCCATCCGCTGGACGCTGCTGCTGTCGCTCGCCGCCTTCCTGGGCGGCGGCCTGATCGGGCTGATCATCGCCGTGATGCGGGTGTCGGGACTGCTGCCGCTCAGCCTGCTGGCCGGCGCCTATGTGCAGGTGATCCAGGGCACGCCGCTTCTGTGCATCCTGTTCGTGTTCTTCTTCGGCCTGTCGATCTTCGGCCTGCCCGTGCATCCCTGGATCGCGGCCACCCTGGCCTTCTCGATCTATGCAGGGGCCTTCCTGGGCGAGATCTGGCGCGGCGCGCTGCAATCGATCCCCAAGACCCAGTGGGAGGCGGGCGGCGCGCTCGGCCTCGGCTTCGTCGAGCAGCTCCGCTACGTGATCATTCCGCAGGCGGTGCGCGTGGCGATCCCGCCGACGGTCGGCTTCCTGGTGCAGCTCATCAAGAACACCTCGCTCGCCGCCACCATCGGCTTCGTGGAGCTGACGCGCGAGGGCCAGCTCACCACCGCCTCCACCTTTCAGCCCTTCGCCGTCTACTGCACGGTCGCCCTGTTCTACTTCCTGATGTGCTTCCCGCTGTCGCAATGGAGCCGGGCGCTCGAACGGAGATACCATGTCGCTGGTTGAAATCCAGAACGTCACCAAGCGCTTCGGCACGCTGACCGTGCTCGACGACGTGTCGGTGACGATCGACGAGGGCGAGATCATCGCCATCATCGGGCGCTCGGGCTCGGGCAAGAGCACGCTGCTGCGCTGCATCAACGGCCTTGAGCCGGTGCAGGGCGGGACGATCACCGTGGGCGGGGTGAAGGTGAACGACCCGGCGACCGACCTGCGCAAGCTGCGCCAGCAGGTCGGCATCGTCTTCCAGAGCTACAACCTGTTCCCCCACCTGTCGGTCGCCCGCAACATCACCCTGGCGCCGACGGTGGTGAAGGGGATGCCGGAGGAACAGGCGCGCGAGATCGCCCGCGACGTGCTGCGGCGCGTCGGGCTGGAGGAAAAGCTCGACGCCTATCCCCACCAGCTTTCCGGTGGCCAGCAGCAGCGCGTGGCGATCGCCCGCTCGCTCGCCATGCAGCCGCGCCTGATGCTGTTCGACGAGATCACCTCGGCCCTCGATCCGGAACTGACCGGGGAGGTGCTGAAGGTGCTGGAGGAGATGGCCCAGAGCGGCATGACCATGGCGCTGGTCACCCACGAGATGGGCTTTGCCAGGCGCTTCGGCACCCGCGCCCTGTTCATGCACCGGGGCAAGGTCTGGGAACAGGGGAAGGCGGCCGAGATGCTGACCGCGCCGCAGACGGCGGAGCTCGAAACCTTCCTGAAGGCCGTGCTGCACTGATCAACACGTAAGGAGGAAACACCCATGCGCAAGTTCTTCAAGGCCGCCACTGCGGCCGCCGCGCTGCTGGCGGCGGGATTGTTCGGCGCCGCCGAGGCAAGGGCCGACAAGCTGGCCGAGATCCTGTCCAAGGGCGTGGTGCGCATCATCGTGTTCGGCGACGTGCCGCCCTTCGGCTCGATCAACGCCTCGCGCGAGCTGGAGGGCTTCGACATCGACATGGCCAAGCTGGTGGCCCAGTCGCTCGGCGTGAAGCTGGAGCTGGTGCAGGCCACCGCCGCCAACCGCATCCCCTACCTGATCACCGACAAGGCCGACATGAACATCGCCGCCATGTCGGTGACGGCCGAGCGCGCCCGCCAGGTGATGTACAGCGCCCCCTATGCCGACACCTCGCTCGCCGTGTTCGGCCCGAAATCGCTGGCGATCAAGGGGCCTGCCGATCTCGCCCGCAACAAGGTGAGCGTCGCCAAGGGCACCACCGAGGATCTGGTTCTGACCGCCGCCGCGCCGCGCGCCGACATCATGCGCACCGAGGACAACGCGACAGCAGTCCAGGCCTATCTGTCCGGCCAGTCCCAGCTGCTCGCCGCCAACAGCGTGGTGGTGGTCGAGCTGGCCAAGAAGAACCCGAACAAAGAGTTCGACTTCAAGTTCGCGCTGCGCCGGGCGCCCGCCCACATCACCGTGCGCATGGGCGAGCACAATCTGCTGCGCTGGATTGACACCTTCATCTTTCAGGCGACCCTGACCGGCGAGCTCGACAAGCTGCACGTGAAGTGGCTGGGTGGCCCGATGACCGCCCCGCTGCCGCCGCTCTGACGGCAGCCCCCGGCCGCCCCGGCAACGGCGGGCGGCGTGAACGGCAGGCAGGAGGAAAAGCGATGTCCAGGCACGATTTCACCGCCGCCGAGTTCGCCGCGCGCCGCGCCCGGGTGGGGCAGGCGATCGCGGCGGCCGGGCTGGACTGGCTGGTCGCCTTCCATCCGGTCTCGATCCACTGGCTGACCGGCTCGGACGCCAAGAGCTACCAGGAGTTCCAGTGCCTGCTGATCCCCGCCGGCGAGGGGCCGCTGACGGTGATGACGCGCGAGGGGGAGGTGGCCGAGTATCGTGACGACGCGCTGGTCGACGAGGTCGTGGGCTGGGGCGGCGGCATCGCGGAGGATCCGCTGCCCATCTTCGCCCGCCTCGCCCGCCGGCTCGGCCTGCCGCAGGGCCGTGTCGGCATCGAGGTGCCGGCCTACTACCTCCACCCCCACCACTATCTCGGCCTGAAGGATATCCTGGGCGCCGCCCTGGTGGCCGAGCCCACCAACCTGATCGCCGACCTGAAGCTGGTGAAGTCGCCGGCCGAACTCGCCTATATCCGCAAGGCGGCGGAGATCGCCGACATCGCGCTCGACCGCTTCGTCGAGGCGCTGGCGCCGGGGCGCACCGAACTCTGGCTCGCCGGCAAGGTCTACGACGCGCTGCTTTCGGCCGGCAGCGGCATGGCGGCGAGCCCGCTGAACCTGGTCTCGGGGGAGCGGTCGGGCTTCAGCCACGGCGCGCCCACCGGGCGCGTCCTGGCCGCCGGCGACGACGTGAACATCGAGTATGGCGCCGCCTATCGCCGCTATACCGCGACCATCGGCCGGCAATACGTGCTCGGCCGGCCGACCGCGCGCATGCGGGAGGTCTATGGCGTGGTGCGCGCGGCCTGCGACGCCTGCATCGCCGCCATCCGCGACGGCGTGCCGGCGGTGGTGCCGCATGAGGCGGCGCGCCGGGTGCTGGTGGAGGCCGGGCTGGAGCATGGCCGGGTCCACACCTCGGGCTACGGCCTGGCGCCCGGCTTCCCGCCCACTTGGGGGGAGCCGCTGCACATGCTGAACGACAGCCCCTATACCCTGCGCGCCGGTATGGTGCTGTCGGTCGAGCCGCCGGCCTTCCTGGGCGAGGAACGCATCGGCGCCCGCATCATCGACAATGTCGTGGTCACCGCGACCGGCGCCGAGCTGCTGTCCCGCCACAGCCGCGACCTGGTGGAGATCGGCTGACCCTGGCGGCTACTTGAACAGCACCGCCGGCAGCCAGGTCGCCAGCGCCGGGAACAGTGCCAGGATGGCCAGGCACAGGAGCTGCAGCAGCACGAAGGGCACCACGCCGCGATAGATGGCGCCGGTCGGCACCGCCGCCGGGGCCACGCCGCGCAGGTAGAACAGCGCGAAGCCGAAGGGCGGGGTGAGGAAGCTGGTCTGCAGGTTCACCGCCATCATCACCCCGAGCCATACCGGATCGATCCCCATCTTCAGCAGCGCCGGCGCCACCAGCGGCACCACCACGAAGACGATCTCCAGGAAGTCCAGAAAGAACCCCATCACGAACATCACCGCCATCACCGCCAGCATGGCCCCGAAGGCGCCGCCCGGCAGATCGGCCAGCAGCCGGCGCACCGTCTCGTCGCCGCCCAGCCCCCGGAACACCAGGCTGAACAGCGCCGCCCCGATGGCAATCGCGAACACCATGGCGGTGATCTCCAGCGTCTGCCGGCAGACCGCCGCCAGGGTGCCGTCGGCGAGGCTGGCCGCCAGCGCCCCGGCCAGCGCCCATGCCAGCACTGCCAGCAGCAGCACGGCGGCGGCGATCGCCGCAGCATCG
>CAZEQG010000059.1:0-10554 GCA_964514295.1 uncultured Alphaproteobacteria bacterium | reverse complement strand
CCCGACGTGGCTCGGCGGGCCATCCAGTCGCTGGCCGAGGGGGCGGGCCTGCCGCCGGCCGCCGCCTGGCGCAGCCGCATCGATGACTGTTTCCGGCGGGACAGCCTGGAGGCGGTCCTGGCGGCGCTGGCGGCGGGCGACGAGTGGTGCCGGGCGCAGCGCGATGCCATCGCCAGCAAATCCCCGACGGCACTCGCCATGACCTTCGAGCAGCTCCGCCGCGGCCGGCTGATCGCCTCGATCGAGGAGGCGCTGGTGCTGGAATACCGGCTGACCCAGGCCTGCATGGCCGGGCATGACTTCTTCGAGGGCATCAGGGCGCTGCTGGTGGACAAGGACCAGTCGCCGAAATGGCGGCCCGCCAGCCTTGCGGAGCTTGACCCGGCGGCGATCGCGCGGGCCTTCGATCCCCTTCCCAACGACCTGACCTTCTGAGGAAACGACCATGGCGACCATCGCGTTCATCGGGCTCGGCAACATGGGCGGGCCGATGGCCCGCAACCTGGTGAAGGCGCAGCACCGGGTGATCGGCTTCGACCTTTCGCCGGCCTCCGTGGCTGCGGCCGAGGCCGGCGGCGTGATGGCGGCGGCGACGGCGGCCGAGGCGGTGAAGGGTGCGGATGTGGTGGTGACGATGCTGCCCGCCGGCCAGCACGTCCGCGCGGTCTATGGCGCCGATGTCATCGGCAATGCCAAGGCGGGCGCGCTGCTGATCGACAGCTCCACCATCGATGTCGAATCGGCGCGGGCGGTCGCGGCCCAGGCGGCCCAGGCGGGGCTGCTGATGGTCGACGCGCCGGTATCGGGCGGGGTCGGCGGGGCAGAGGCGGGCACGCTGACCTTCATGGTCGGCGGCAGCGACGCCGCCTTCGCGGCAGCCGAGCCGATCCTGCGGGCCATGGGCAAGACCATCGTGCATGCCGGCGGGCCGGGCAATGGCCAGGCCGCCAAGATCTGCAACAACATGATCCTCGGCATCTCGATGATCGCGGTGAGCGAGGCCTTCACGCTCGCCGAGAAGCTCGGCCTCGACCACCAGAAGCTGTTCGACATCGCCGCCAGATCCTCGGGCCAGTGCTGGTCGATGACGACCTATTGCCCGGTGCCGGGCCCGGTGCCAACCTCCCCAGCCAACCGCGACTACAAGGCCGGCTTCACCGCCGCGATGATGCTGAAGGACCTGCGCCTGGCGCAGGAGGCCGCGGCCAAGGCCGGTGCCGCAACCCCCCTGGGCGCCGAGGCCGCGGCGCTGTATGCTCTGTTCTGCAATGCCGGGCAGGCGGAGCTTGATTTCAGCGGCATCATCCGGATGCTGCGTGGCGGCTGAGCCCGGGCCGGGAAAATCTTGCAGGGGAAAGGTAGTGGCCACCTTTCATTCCTGAAAGCCGTCGTGTTATGTTCGTTAAAGTCTAAGGTCGTCCGCAAGGTGGGGACGGGGATGACGCAAGGCGGAATGAGACAGGCATACCTGGACGCGATCAGACTGATCGAGCGTCTCCATCGTCAGTTCCTTGAAGTCGTGAAGACGGAACTCGACCGTAATGGCGTGCAGGACATCAATAACGTCCAGGCATTGATCCTGTACAATATCGGACAGGACGAGATGACCGTCGGTGAGTTGACGAACCGCGGCTATTACCTTGGCTCGAACGTGTCCTACAACGTGCGAAAGATGGTTGATAACGGCTATCTCTCGCAGGAGCGTTCGCCGCATGACCGCCGGTCGATCCGGGTCCGGCTGACCGATAAGGGCCTCGGCCTGTGCACCATGGTGGGCGAGATGTTCGACCGCCACTCCGGCGAGTTGACGGCGGGGGGCAGCTCCACGGACTCGCTGGTGGGTGCCATCGCCGCCTTCCGGGTGCTGGAGCGCTACTGGTCGGGCAAGCTCGATTTCATCGAGTTCGGGGCCGCCGGCGTGCCGCGGACCGCCGCCTAGCACGCGGGCATTTGGTACGGGGGCGCCGGGGGGGCGCCGGGGGGCGCCGGGCCGGTCAGGCAGGCCGGTCGCCGCGCGCCAGTGCTTCCAGCGCCGGGCCGGTCAGGCGCTGCACGGTCCATTCCTCCATCGCCCGGGCGCCGATCGCGCGGTAGAAGCCGATCGCCGGCGCGTTCCAGTCCAGCACCCACCATTCCATCCGCCCGCAGCCGCGCGCCAGCGCGATGCCGGCCAGATGGCTGAACAGCGCCCGGCCGATGCCGCGCCCGCGATGCTCGGGCTTTACGAACACGTCCTCGACATAGAGGCCGGGCTTGGCCAGGAAGGTCGAGAAGTTGTGGAAATACAGGGCGAAGCCGGCGGGCTCCCCGTCCAGCTCGGCGATCACCGCCTCGGCCCGCGGGGTGTCGCCGAACAGGTGGCGGCGCACCAGCTCCTCGTCGGCCACGCATTCGTGCAGCAGCTTCTCGTACTCGGCCAGCGCCCGGATGAACCACAGCACCAGCCCGGCATCCTCAGGCCCCGCCGCCCGGATCGCCAGGCCCGTCATGCCGGCATCAGGTCGAGGCGTTTTTCGATGCGGTCAAGCCGCGCGTCGAGCCGGTCGAGCTTCGCGTCGATCCGCTCCATCCGATTGGACAGGCTCGCATACATTGCTTCCAGATAGCCGACGCGGTCGCGCAGTTCTGCGAACTCGGTCTGCGCCCTACCGAGCCGCTGCTCAATCCGCTCCATCCACTCGTCGATGCGGCGCAGATGGATCAGCATGAGGTTCTCCGGCTCGCCCATCGCCTGCAACCTATCGTCTGTGGCGGGCGGTGTAAACCCGCGGCCCGGAACGGGCGGTCGGGCCGGGAGCGGGCATGGACGGGCCGGGGCGCTTGCCGTAAGGTGCCGCGCTGCCCTGCCGCCCCCTTGCCCCATGGACCCGTTGATGCGCCTGACCCGCTACTTCCTGCCGACCCTGAAGGACACGCCCGCCGAGGCGCAGATCGCCTCCCACCGGCTGATGCTGCGCGCCGGCATGGTGCGCCAGGCCTCGGCCGGCATCTATTCCTGGCTGCCGCTGGGCTACCGGGTGCTGCAGAACATCGCCCGCATCGTGCGCGAGGAGCAGGACCGCGCCGGCTGCCTCGAGCTTCTGATGCCGACCATCCAGTCGGCCGATCTGTGGCGCGAGAGCGGGCGCTATGACGGCTATGGCAAGGAGATGCTGCGCATCACCGACCGGCACGAGCGCGAGATGCTCTATGGCCCGACCAACGAGGAGCAGATCACCACCATCTTCCGCGACAGCGTGCGCTCCTACAAGGAGCTGCCGAAGCTGCTCTATCATATACAGTGGAAGTTCCGCGACGAGGTGCGCCCGCGCTTCGGCGTGATGCGCGGCCGCGAATTCCTGATGAAGGACGCCTATTCCTTCGATCTCGACATGGCCGGTGCGAAGCGCGCCTACAACAAGATGTTCGTGGCCTATCTGAAGACCTTCGCGCGGCTCGGGCTGAAGGCCATCCCGATGATCGCCGACACCGGGCCGATCGGCGGCGACATGAGCCACGAGTTCATCATCCTGGCGGAGACCGGCGAGAGCGAGGTGTTCTGCGACAAGGGCTGGAACGATCTGTCGATCGGCGATGTCGAGGTCGATTTCGACGGCGACCTGCAGCCGGTGGTCGACCGCTTCACCGCGCTCTATGCCGCGACCGACGAGAAGCACGATCCGGCCGCCTGCCCGGTGGCCCCCGCCGACCTGATCACCACGCGCGGGATCGAGGTCGGCCACATCTTCTACTTCGGCACCAAGTATTCCGAGCCGCTGAAGGCCACGGTCAGCGGGCCGGACGGCCAGCCCGTCACGCTCCACATGGGCTCCTACGGCATCGGCGTATCGCGGCTGGTCGGCGCCATCATCGAAGCGAGCCACGATGCGGCGGGCATCATCTGGCCGGACTCGGTCGCGCCGTTTGCGGTCGGGCTGGTGAACCTGCGCGCCGGCGATGCCGGCTGCGATGCCGCCTGCGACAGCCTCTATGCCCGCCTCCAGGCCGCCGGCGTCAGCGTGCTCTATGACGACCGCGACGAGCGGCCGGGGGCGAAGATGGCGGACATGGACCTGATCGGGCTGCCCTGGCAGATCCGCATCGGCCCGCGCGGCCTTGCCGCCGGTACGGTCGAGCTGAAGCGCCGGGCCGGTGGCGAGGTGCAGGAACTGTCGGCCGAGAGCGCGCTTGCGCGGCTGGCGGCGTGAGCGGCAGGGCAGGCTGACCCCGCGATGTTCGGCGCCTTCGAGCGGATGGTGGCGCTGCGCTACCTGCGCAGCCGCCGGCAGGAAGGGTTCATCTCGGTGATTGCCGGCTTCTCGCTGATGGGCATCGCCCTTGGCGTGGCCACGCTGATCATCGTGATGAGCGTGATGAACGGCTTCCGGGCCGAGCTGCTGGGCCGCATCCTGGGGCTGAACGGCCATCTCGGCGTCTATGCCCAGGCTGCCGGCGGGCTTTCGGACTATGACGCGCTGGCCGCCCGCCTCGCCCGCCTGCCCGGCATCGTCAGCGCCGCCCCGCAGATCGAGGGCCAGGTGATGGCGACGGCAGGTGGAGCTGCGACCGGCGCCCTGGTGCGCGGGCTGAAGCCGGAGGACATGCAGGTGCGCGCCATCCTGGCGGGCAACATCCGCTATGGCCGGATCGAGGATGTGGCGGGGCGCGACGCCGTGATGATCGGCATCCGCATGGCCGAGAAGTTCCGCATCGCCGTCGGCGACGAGCTGACGCTGATCGCCCCGCAGTTCACCAACACCGCCTTCGGCGGCGTGCCGCGCATGCGCGCCTACCGGGTGGCGGCGATCTTCGACATCGGCATGTTCGAGTATGATTCGACCTTCGTGTTCCTGCCGCTGGAGGCGGCGCAGGTGTTCTTCCGCCTGCCCGGCCAGGTCAACGCGGTCGAGGTGATGGTGGCCGATCCCGGCCGCATCGGCGCCTATGCCGCCGCTATCGCCGCCGCCGCCGGCCCCGGCCACCGCCTGTTCGACTGGCAGCAGGCCAATGCCAGCTTCTTCAACGCCATCCAGGTCGAACGCAACGTCATGTTCCTGATCCTCACCCTGATCATCCTGGTGGCGGCGTTCAACATCATCTCCAGCCTGATCATGCTGGTGAAGGACAAGGGCCGCGACATCGCCATCCTGCGCACCATGGGGGCCTCGCGCGGCATGATCCTGCGCATCTTCTTCCTGACCGGCGCCTCGATCGGGGTGGTCGGCACGCTGATCGGCTTTGCCCTGGGCCTTGCCTTCTGCCTGAACATCGAGGCGATCCGCCAGGGCCTGCAGGCGCTGACCGGCGCCCGCCTGTTCGCCGCCGAGATCTATTTCCTGTCGAAGCTGCCGGCCAAGGTGGATGCCTTCGAGGTGGCGCAGGTGGTGGCGATGGCCCTTGGCCTGTCCTTCCTGGCCACCATCTACCCCGCCTGGCGCGCCGCCCGCCAGGACCCGGTCGACGTGCTGCGCTATGGCTGAGCCGGTGCTGGCGCTGGTCGGGGTCGGCCGGGCCTTCGAGCAGGGCGGCCGGCGCATCGAGGTGCTGCGGGGCGTGAACCTGGCGGTTGCCGCCGGCGAGATGGTGGCGCTGGTCGGCCCCAGCGGCTCGGGCAAGTCCACCCTGCTGCAGGTGGCGGGGCTGCTGGAGATGCCGGACGAGGGCGAGGTCCGCCTGATCGGCCGCGATTGCGGGCGGCTGCCGGAGGGCGAGCGCACCCTGCTGCGCCGTCGGGCGGTGGGCTTCGTCTACCAGTTCCACCACCTGCTGCCGGAATTCTCGGCGCTTGAGAACGTGATGCTGCCGCAGATGATCGCCGGGCTGTCGCGGCGCGATGCGCGGGAGCGCGCCGGCCAGCTCCTCGCCATGGTCGGCCTGGCCGAGCGCGCCGGCCACCGCCCCGGCCTGCTGTCGGGCGGCGAGCAGCAGCGGGTCGCCATCGTGCGGGCGATCGCCAATGTGCCCGAGGTGATCCTGGCCGACGAGCCGACCGGCAACCTCGACCCCCACACCGCCGAGGACGTGTTCCGCTATCTTCGCCGCATCGTCGAGCAGGCCGGCATCGGCGCCCTGATCGCCACCCACAACCTCGACCTCGCCAGCCGGATGGACCGGGTGCTGGAAATGCGCGACGGCCAGGCCGTGCCGCGGCGGGTGGTGTAGCGGCGCTCACTCAAGGTGTTGTTGGTCCGTTCCCGCTGACCCGCTTCATAGGGTATGGCATCGTTGCGCCATGCTGGCTGAGTTCATCCATCTGCGCGTCCATTCCGCCTATTCGCTGTCGGAAGGCGCGATCCGCCTGAAGGAGCTGGGCGGCCTGTGCCGCGACCATGGCATGCCGGCGGTGGCGGTGACCGACACCGGCAACCTGTTCGGCGCGCTGGAATTCGCCGAGGCGGTGAGCGCCCAGGGCGTGCAGCCGATCATCGGCTGCCTGGTGGCGGTCCGGCGCAATGGCGGCAAGGGCGAGGCGCGGCCCGGGGCGCTGGCGGCCCGCCCCGACCGGCTGGTGCTGCTGGTCCAGGATGCCGCCGGCTATGCCAATCTGATGGCCCTGGTGAGCCGCGCCTTCCTCGACACGCCCGCGGGCGAGGAGGCGCAGGTCACGCTGGACGACCTGGCCGCCGCCTCGGCCGGCCTGATCTGCCTGACCGGCGGCCATGCCGGGCCGGTCGGCCGGCTGCTGCTGGAGGGCGCCAGGCCGGCGGCCGAGGCCTATCTGCGCCGGCTGGCCGCGATCTTCCCCGGGCGCTGCTACGTGGAGATCCAGCGGCATGGCCTGCCCGACCAGCGGCGCTGCGAGGACGGGCTGATCGAGCTTGCCTATGCGCTGTCCCTGCCGCTGGTCGCCACCAACGACTGCCATTTCGCCGATGCCGCCATGTATGAGGCGCATGATGCGCTGCTGTGCATCGCCGAAGGCGTGGTCGTGGAGGCGAGGGAACGGCGCCGGCTGACGCCCGAGCACCGCTTCAAGAGCGCGGCCGAGATGAAGGCGCTGTTCGCCGACCTGCCGGAGGCGATCGAGAACACCGTCGTGATCGCCCGGCGCTGCGCCTATTTCCCGGAGAAGCGCAAGCCGATCCTGCCGCGCTTTTCCGAGGACGAGGCGGCGGAGCTTCGGCGCCAGGCGGCCGAGGGGCTGGAGCTGCGGCTGGCCCGCCAGGTCTGGCGGCCGGAGATGGACGCGGCCGCGCGGGAGGAGGCGGCCGCCCCCTATCGCCAGCGCCTTGCCCATGAGCTCGACGTCATCGAGCGCTGCGGCTTCCCCGGCTATTTCCTGATCGTTGCCGACTTCATCAAATGGGCCAAGGCGCAGGGCATCCCGGTCGGGCCGGGGCGCGGCTCGGGTGCCGCCTCGGTGGTGGCCTGGTCGCTGACCATCACCGACCTCGACCCGCTGCGCTGGAGCCTGCTGTTCGAGCGGTTCCTGAACGTCGAGCGGGTGTCGATGCCCGACTTCGACATCGACTTCTGCCAGGACCGCCGCGACCAGGTGCTGACATACGTCCAGGAGCGCTATGGCCATGACCGGGTGGCCCAGATCATCACCTTCGGCAAGCTCCAGGCCCGCGCGGTGCTGCGCGATGTCGGCCGGGTGCTCGGCCTGCCCTTCCCGGTGGTGGACCGCATCTGCAAGCTGGTGCCCAACAATCCCGCAAACCCGGTGACGCTGCGCCAGGCGATCGACAAGGAGCCGGAGCTTCAGCGCCAGCGCGACAGCGACGAGCAGGTGGGCCGCATGATCGCGATCGGCCTCCAGCTCGAAGGGCTGTACCGCCACGCCTCCACCCATGCCGCCGGCGTGGTCATCGGCGACCGGCCGCTGCAGGAGCTGGTGCCCCTCTACCGCGACCCGAAATCGGACTGGCCGGTCACCCAGTTCAACATGAAGGACGTGGAGAAGGCCGGGCTGGTGAAGTTCGACTTCCTCGGCCTGAAGACGCTGACCGTGCTGAAGATGGCGGTGGACCTGATCGGCCAGGACATCGACCTGAACGCCATCCCGCTCGACGATCCGGCAACCTTCCGCATGCTGTCGCGGGCCGAGGCGACCGGCGTGTTCCAGCTTGAAAGCGGCGGCATGCGCGATGTCCTGCGCAAGCTGAAGCCAGACCGTTTCGAGGACATCATCGCCGTGGTGGCCCTCTACCGCCCCGGCCCGATGGACAACATCCCGAGCTACATCAACCGCAAGCACGGCGTAGAGAAGCCCGACTACCTGCACCCCTGGCTGGAGCCGGTGCTGAGAGAGACCTACGGCATCCCGATCTACCAGGAACAGGTGCTGCAGATCGCCCAGGTGCTGTCCGGCTATTCCCTCGGCAGCGCCGACCTGCTGCGCCGCGCCATGGGCAAGAAGATCAAGGAGGAGATGGACGCCCAGCGCAAGGACTTCGTCGAGGGCGCCGTCGCCAAGGGCGTGGACCAGGCCAAGGCCTCGGAGATCTTCGACGTGGTGGCGAAGTTCGCCGGCTACGGCTTCAACAAGGCCCATGCCGCCGCCTATGCGCTGGTCTCCTACCAGACGGCCTGGCTGAAGGCGAACCATCCGGTCGAGTTCATGGCCGCGACCATGACCTATGACATGGCCAACACCGACAAGCTGACGGTGTTCCGCCAGGAGCTGGCGCGGCTCGACATCCCGCTGCTGCCGCCCGACGTGAACCGCTCGCAGCGCCATTTCTCGGTCGAGCTTCTGCCCGACGGGCGCAAGGCGATCCGCTATGCGCTCGCCGCCATCCGCAATGTCGGGGCGCAGGCGATGGAGGAGCTTTGCCGGGTGCGCGAGGCCGGCGGGCCGTTCCGCTCGATCGCCGATTTCGCCCGCCGCATGGACCATCGCCAGATCAACAAGCGCCAGCTCGAGAACCTGGTCGGTGCCGGCGCCTTCGACGCGCTGGAGCCCAACCGGGCGCGGCTGTTCGAGGGGCTGGACGTGATCCTGCGCCATGCCGCCGCCGCCGCCGAATCGCGCGGCAGCGACCAGATGGGCATGTTCGGCGGTGTCGAGGAGGCACCGCTGCGGCTGCCCGACAAGGCCGACTGGCCGGCGCTGGAGCGTCTGAAGCGCGAGTTCGAGGCGATCGGCTTCTACCTGTCGGCCCATCCGCTGGACGGCTACGAGGCGTCGCTGCGCCGGGTCGGCGCCGTCTCCCAGGATCAGCTCGCCGCCCTTGCCGCCAGCGGCACGGTAAGGGCGAAGCTTGCCGGGGTGGTGATCTCCCGCCAGGAGCGCACCTCCTCGCGCAGTGGCAACCGCTATGCCTTCGTCACGCTTTCCGACCGCACGGGCGTCTATGAGGTGATGGTGTTCGGCGACCGGCTGGCCGCCCATCGCGATGATCTGGAGCCCGGCGCCACGGTGCTGATCGGCTGCAGCCTGACGGCCGAGGGCGAGGACGTGAAGCTGATGGCCAACACCATCGAGCCGCTGGACAAGGCGGTGGCGGGCGTGGCGGCGGGGCTCACCATCCAGCTCGGCAGCCGCACGCCGCTGCCGCTGATCGCCAGCATCCTGGACCAGCAGGGCAGCGGGCGCGGCCGGGTCCGGCTGGTGGTCGACATCGACCGCCAGGAGGTTACACTGGCCCTCCGGCAGGGATACCAGATATCGGCCGGGCTGCGCGGCGCCATAAAGTCGCTGCCGGGCGTGCTCGATGTGAGGGACACCTAGGGGAGGACGCATGTACACGACAAGACGACGCCTGATGGCCGGTCTGGCTGGGGCGTCCTTCGCCCTGTCGCCCCTGGCGGGGGGGCTGATCGCCCGGCCGGCGCGCGCCGCCGCGACCGGGCCCGGGGTGGCGCCGGAGGAGGCGATTGCAAAGCTGATGGCCGGCAATGCGCGCCATCGCACCGGCAGCTATACCGCCAGCGCGGTGCTGAAGGAGCGCATGGCCCGCTTCACGGAAGGCCAGAGCCCCTTCTGCATCATCATCACCTGCTCCGACAGCCGGGTGGTGCCGGACATCATCTTCGACAGCGCGCCCGGCGACATCTTCGTCATGCGGGTGGCCGGCAACATCGTCAGCCCGCTCACCATCGGCAGCGCCGAATACGCGGCGACGGCGCTGAATGTGCGGCTGGTCATGGTGCTGGGCCATTCCAAGTGCGGTGCCGTCGGCGCCGCCGTGACCGAGGTACAGAAGGGCGAGGCGCCGGGCGGCGAGCTCGGCGGACTGGTCCGCGAGATCGTGCCCGCCGTGGTGCGGGCGCGCCGGCGCAACCCGGCCGACCTGTTGCAGGCCGCGGTCGAGGAGAACGCCATGCTCGGCGTCGACCGCATCTCCGCCTCGATGCCGGTGATGGCGCCGCTCGTCACCTCCGGCCAAGTGAAGGTGGTTGGCGCCGTCTATGACCTGGGGTCTGGCGCCGTTAAGCTGGTGAATTGACCGGCAGGCGGGGGTTCAGCGGCTGGGCAGCACCAGCCGCACGCCCTCGCCGTCCTGATCGAGGCTGAATTCCTTGGCCAGGCCGGCGTCCCGGATGGCCTGGTTCAGCGCTTCCTGCAGCGGGTCGGTCGCGGGTCGCGGCGGCGCTGCGGCGGCCTGAACGGGTGCCGCCGGGGGGCTG
>CAZEQG010000058.1:0-10588 GCA_964514295.1 uncultured Alphaproteobacteria bacterium | reverse complement strand
AAGCCGGCGGTTGCCTTTGCCGCCGGCGGGCGCCACTGTTGCGCCGATGTCCAGCGCCACCCCCATCGCCTTCCGCGGCGGCGGCTTCCAGCCGCAGGGCCGCCGTGCGGTGGCCGTGGCCGGCCTGGCGGGGCTGCTGGCGCTGTGGCAGGCGGCGGTCTCCTTCGGGCTGCTGAACCCGCTGTTCCTGCCCAGCCCCTGGCAGATCGGGGCGGCGCTGTGGCAGCTCGCACTCTCCGGCGATCTGTGGCGCCACGTCTCGGTCAGCCTGGGGCGGATGGCGGCGGGCTGGGCGATCGGCACCTTCTGCGGGCTGGCGGTGGGGCTGGCGGTCGGCCTGTTCTCGGCGGCGCGTGCGCTTGGCGTGCCGCTGGTCTCGGCGCTGTTCCCGATCCCCAAGATCGCCCTGCTGCCGCTGCTGATCCTGTGGCTGGGCATCGGCGAGCCCTCGAAGGTGGCGGTGATCGCGCTCGGCGTGTTCTTCCCCACGGTGATCGCCAGCTACAGCGGCGTCGATGGCGTGCCGCGCAACCTGGTGCGGATGGCGCAGAGCTTCGGCCTGCCGTTCCGGGCGATCGTGCTGAAGGTGCTGCTGCCAGGCGCCCTGCCCAGCGTGCTGGCAGGCTTCCGCATCACCGCCTCGATCGCCCTGCTGCTGCTGGTGTCGGCGGAGATGATCGGCGCCCAGTACGGCATCGGCGCCTTCGTTCTGCAGGCCGGCAACCTGATGCAGACCGACCAGCTGATGGCCGGCGTGGCGGTGCTGTCGCTGCTGGGGCTGGCCGTGGGCGCCCTGGTGACCCGGCTGGAGAAGGTGCTGCTGGCCTGGCGCTAGACTGTCAGCGCAGATGGGCCGCGAGGAAGGCCGGCACGCGGGCCAGCGCATCGGCGCGGGCGGCGGGGTTGGTGCCGACATGCACGGTGCCGGACTTCACGCCCGGGATGCCGCTGCGCTCGACCACCCGGCCGGAGGGCGAATCGAAGCCGTGATAGGCGCCGGGATAGACCATAAGCTCGGCCGGCTGGAGGGCGCCCTGGAAGCGCCCGGCGAGATCCCGGCACGGCCCGGGGGCGGTCCAGTCGTCGCGCTCGCCGAGAAGCATCAGCAGCGGCGGCAGGTTCTGGCCGGCCCACAGGCGGGCGGCATCGCGGCAGCCCGGATAGAAGGCAACGGCCGCCCGCAGCGCCGGCGGGTCGGGCAGCAGCAGCGTGTGCAGCAGCGTCATCGCGCCGTTCGACCAGCCGATCAGGGCAAGCCGGCCGGCCACCACCTCCGGGTCGGCGGCGAGGTGGGCCAGTGCGGCCTTGGCATCGCGCGGCCGCTCGGCGGTGGCGCGCACGGTCCGGGTCTTTTCGGTGCATTGGGGGCCGAGGCCGCGGGAGCCGAAGCTGTCGGGCATCAGCACCAGAAAGCCGGCCCCCGCCAGCCGCCGGCCCCATTGCCGGTCACGCGCAGAAAGCCGGCCGTCAGCCGTCCACAGGCCGCCGCAGCCATGCAAGGCCACCACGCCGGGGAAGGGGCCGCTGCCGGCCGGGCGGAACATCACGCCGATCAGCCGCTCGCCATCGGGCCCGGGAAAGCCGATCTGGCGCTGCGCGGCGGCGGGTGCCGTGCAGGCCAGCAGCGCCAGCAGGGCGGCGCCGATCCATGCGGCCGCCAGCCGGGCGGTCATTCGATGCGGTTGCCGGCATCGCCGCCGGCCGGGCCCCAGAACACCACCCACACCACCAGATCGTCGCTGAAATCCTCGAACCTGTGCACCGCGCCGGCCGGCACGAACAGCACGTCGCCGGGACCGAAGCCGGTCACCTCCGCGCCGCAGCGAAAGCGGCCGCGGCCGGCATGAACCAGGTAGAGCTCGTCCTGGCTGTGCGGCTGCTGCGGGTCGCTGCCGCGCGGGGCATAGAGCTTCAGGCGCATGGTGCCGTGCTCGTAGACCGCGGTCGACAGCACGCCGGTGGCCGGGATGCGGGCCAGGTTCTCGGCCACGCCGACGCGCAGCGACGGCGCGGTCATGGCCGCATCTCGTAGGTGATCCACATGGCCCGGGTGGCGTGGCGGTCATAGAGCGCGCGGGCGCGGTAGTTGTTGTCGGCGGTGATCCAGCGGATCACCGGCCAGCCGCGTTCAGCCGCGATCGCCTTCAGCGCCGCCAGCAGGGCCGGCCCGGCCCCGCTGCCGCGCTCGGCGGGATCGACGAACAGGTCGTCGAGGAAACCGGCCATCGTGCCGCGCAGCGGGCTCGGCATGGCGCGGAAATGGGCGAGCCCGACGAGCCCGCCGTCGCGCCGCGCCACCAGCGCCTCGACCGGATGGGCGGGATCATGGATCCAGCCCCACACCGTGGCCGCGGCCGCATCCGTCATCGGCATGTTGTAGAAGGCGGCGTAGCCGTCGAACAGGCGGCGCCAGGCGGGCTGGTCGGCCGCGGTCGGCCGGTCGATGGTCAGCGTCATGACGCGACGCTAAACCCGCGCGCGGCATCTTGCCAGCGCACTCCATTCATCGCTAGACCATCAGCCCATGATCGACAAGCGCGTGGCGAGCCTGGCCGAGGCGGTAAACGGCATCAAGGACGGATCGACCATCCTGGTCGGCGGCTTCGGCAATGCCGGCATGCCCGACCATCTGATCGACGCCCTGATCGCGCAGGGCGCCAGGGACCTGACCGTGGTGTCCAACAATGCCGGGAGCGGGCGCACCGGGCTGGCGGCGCTGCTGGGCAGCGGCCGGGTGGCCAAGATCATCTGTTCCTACCCCAAGACCAGCGGCTCGGTGGTGTTCGAGGAGGAATGGAAGGCCGGCCGGCTGGCCCTCGAACTGGTGCCCCAGGGCACGCTGAGCGAGCGCATGCGCTGCGCCGGGGCGGGGCTCGGCGGCTTCTGGTCGCCGGTCGGCGTCGGCACCAGGCTGGCCGAGGGCAAGGAGACGCGCCGCATCGACGGGCGCGACTATGTGCTGGAGCTGCCGCTGCGCGGCGATGTGGCGCTGATCGCGGCCGACCGCGCCGACCGCTGGGGCAACCTGACCTACGCCAAGTCGGCGCGCAATTTCGGGCCGGTGATGGCGATGGCGGCAGACCTCACCATCGTGCAATGCCGCCGTTTCGTGGCGCTGGGGGAAATCGATCCCGAGCAGGTGGTGACCCCGGGCATCTTTGTCGACCGCGTGGTGGAGGTCCGGCCATGAGCGCGCTTTCCCGCCGCCAGGTCGCCTGGCGCGCCGCCCAGGACATTCCCGAGGGCTGGACGGTCAATCTCGGCATCGGCATCCCCACGCTCGTGCCCAACTTCCTGCCGCCGGACCGCGAGGTGATCTTCCATTCCGAGAACGGCGTGCTCGGCGTCGGCCCCGCCCCGGCCAAGGGTGCCGAGGATCCCGACCTGATCAACGCCACCAAGGAGTTCATCACCCTGGTGCCGGGCGGCTCCTTCTTCGCCCATTCCGACGCCTTCGTGATGATCCGCGGCGGCCACCTCGACCTGGCGCTGCTGGGCGCCTTCCAGGTGGCGGCCAATGGCGACCTTGCCAACTGGTCGACCGACGACGACAGCCAGCCGCCCGGCGTCGGCGGCGCCATGGACCTGGCGGCCGGCGCCCGCCACATCCGCGTGCTGATGACCCATACCGGCCCGGGCGGGGTGGCAAAGCTGGTGCAGCGCTGCACCCTGCCGCTGACCACCACCGCACGGGTCGAGCGCATCTATACCGACCTTGGCGTGCTGGAGCCGGCGGGCGAGGCCTTCCGCGTGCTCGAACTGGCGCCGGGGATCGAGCTTGCGGCGATGGCCAAGCTGACCGGCGCGCCGCTGACCGGCGAGCCCGTGGCGATGGCGGTGCCCGCCCTCTGAGCCGCGGCGGCGGCCAGTCGCCGCAACGCCATGCCATCATGTCATCATACAAGTGGTTGACGGGGCGCGCCGCGCCTGTTGGACTGCGCCCCAAGGAAACGGCAGCAGAGGAAATGCCATGCCCAGCACGCCCGCGCGCAAGCGGCCGGAGGAGTTGCGCAGCCATCGCTGGTTCGGGGTCGACGACATGCGGGCCTTCGGCCACCGCTCCCGCACCTTCCAGACCGGCATCGCGCGCGAGGATCTGGCCGGCAAGCCGGTGATCGCCATCCTCAACACCTGGGCCGACGTGAACCCCTGCCACGCCCATCTGCGCCAGCGCGCGGAGGAGGTGAAGCGGGGCGTCTGGCAGGCCGGCGGCTATCCGGTGGAGATCCCGGCGATCACGCTGGGCGAGACCATGCAGAAGCCGACCACCATGCTCTACCGCAACCTGCTGGCGATGGAGGCGGAGGAGATCCTGCGCAGCTATCCGGCCGATGGCGCCATCCTGCTCGGCGGCTGCGACAAGACCACGCCCGGCCTGGTGATGGGCGCCCTGTCGATGGGGCTGCCCTTCGTGTTCGTGCCGGCGGGCCCGATGCTGCGCGGCAACTGGCGCGGCAAGGTGCTGGGATCGGGCTCGGACGTTTGGAAGTACTGGGACGAGCGGCGGGCCGGAAACCTCACCCAGGACGCCTGGAGCGAGATGGAGGAGGGGATCGCCCGCTCCTTCGGCACCTGCATGACCATGGGCACGGCTTCGACCATGATGTCGGCCTGCGAGGCGCTGGGCATCAGCCTGCCGGGCGCAAGCTCGATCCCCGCCGCCGACAGCGCGCATTCGCGGATGGCCAGCCGGTCGGGCCGGCGCATCGTCGAGATGGTGTGGGAGGATCTGACGCCGGCAAGGCTGCTGACCGCCGCCAGCTTCGACAATGCGATCACCACGGTGATGGCGATCGGCGGCTCGACCAACGCCATCATCCACCTGATCGCCATGGCCGGGCGGGCCGGCATCAAGCTCGACCTCGACCATTTCGACACCATCGCCCGCCGGGTGCCGCTGATCGCCAACATCCGCCCCTCGGGCAAGTACCTGATGGAGGATTTCTATTATGCCGGCGGGCTGCGGGCGCTGCTGCGGCGGCTGGGCGACCTGGTGGACGGGCGCTGCCTGACGGTGAGCGGGCGCAGCCTGGGCGAGGAGATCGCCGATGCCGAGGTCTACGGCGAGGACGTGATCCTGACCCGCGAGGCGCCGCTGCAGCCGGTCGGCAGCCTGGCCGTGCTGCGTGGCAATCTTGCCCCGAGTGGCGCGGTGATCAAGCCGGCGGCCGCCGATCCGAAGCTGCTGACCCACACCGGCCCGGCCCTGGTGTTCGAGGACTACAACGACATGGCCGCCCGCATCGACCGGCCCGACCTGCCGGTGACGCCGGATACGGTGCTGGTGCTGCGCAGCGCCGGGCCGCAGGGTGGGCCCGGCATGCCGGAATGGGGCATGCTGCCGATTCCGAAGAAGCTGCTGACCCAGGGTGTGCGCGACATGGTGCGGGTGTCGGATGCGCGCATGAGCGGCACCAGCTACGGCACCTGCGTGCTGCATGTGGCACCGGAATCCCATGTCGGCGGGCCGCTGGCGCTGGTGCGCAACGGCGATCTGATCCGCCTCGACGTGCCGGGGCGGCGGCTCGACCTGCTGGTCGACGAGGCCGAGCTGGCGGCCCGCCGCGCCGCCTGGGTGCCGCCGCCACCGCGCTACCGGCGCGGCTGGGGGGCGATCCATGCCGCCCACATCCTGCAGGCCGACCAGGGCTGCGACTTCGACGTGCTGGCCTATGGGCCGGCCACCCCCGAGCCGGAGATTCACTGATGGAACTGCCGAAGAACCGCTTCAAGGCGGCCTTGCGCGAGGGCCGGCTGCAGATCGGCCTGTGGTCTACCCTGAGCAGCGGCTTTGCCGCCGATGTGCTGTCGGACATCGGCTATGACTGGCTGGTGCTGGATGCCGAGCATTCGCCGACCGAGCTCAGCGACACGCTGCACCAGCTCATGGCGCTGGCCCGGGTGCCCGAGACCGCGGCGGTGGTGCGCCCGCCCTGGAACGATCCGGTTATGCTGAAGCGCTATCTCGACATCGGCACCCAGAATTTCCTGATCCCGATGGTGAACAGCGAGGCGGAGGCGCGCGCCGCCGTGGCCGCCTGCCGCTATCCGCCGCAGGGCATCAGGGGCGTGGCGGTGGCGATCCGGGCCAACCGCTTCGGCCGGGTGAAGGACTACCTGCACCACGCCAACGAGGAGATCTGCGTGATCGTGCAGGTCGAAACCCGCGAGGCCATCCGGAACCTGGAGGCGATCGCCTCGGTCGAGGGCGTGGATGGCGTGTTCATCGGCCCCTCCGACCTGTCGGCCGCCTATGGCAAGCTGGGCGGCAACCGCGATCCCGAGATGCAGGTGGTGATCGAGGAGGCGCGCAAGGTGATCGCGCGCTGCGGCAAGGCCAGCGGCATCCTGACCGGGGTGGAGGAGGATGCCCAACGCTACATCCGCGACGGCTTCGTCTTCGTTGCCGTCGGCAACGACCTTGCCATCCTGGCCCGCCAGGCGGAGGCGCTGCGCCGGCGCTTTCCGGAGACGCGCTGATGGCGCTGGTGCCGGCCGCGGCGCTGGAGCGTTTCATTCACCAGGTGCTGACCGCCTGGGGCATGCCTGAAGCGGCTGCCCGCGACAGCACGGCGGTGATGATGGCGGCCGACCTGCGCGGCATCGATTCCCACGGCATCTCGATGCTCGACATCTACGAGCGCTGGAAGCAGGTGGGGAAGTTCCGCGTCGGGGCCCTGCCGCGGGTGGTGCTCGACCGGCCGGTGCTGGCGGTGATCGACGGCGGCGGCGGGCTCGGCCACCATCCCTCCCGGCTGGCGACGGAAATGGCCATCGCCAAGGCGCGCGCCATGGGGCTGGCGGCGGTGTCGGTGCGCAACTCCCACCACTATGGCGCCGCCGGGGTCTATGCCTGGCAGATGGCGGAGGCGGGGCTGATCGGCATCTCCTGTTCGGGCGTGCACAATGCCGCCACGGTGCCGACCTTCGCCAGGGTCCCGATGTTCGGCACGAATCCCTGGGCCTTCGCCGCCCCGGCCGGGCGCAACCCCCCCTTCGTGCTCGACATGGCCACCTCCACGGTGGCGATCGGCAAGCTGAAGATCGCTTCCTTCGCCGGCAAGCCGGTGCCGGAGGGCTGGGCGCTCGACGCCGAGGGACGGCCGGTCACCGATTCCGCCGCCGCCTATGCCCAGCCCCGGGTGACCCCGCTGGGCGGCAGCCGCGAGCAGGGCAGCCACAAGGGCTATGGTCTTGCCGCCATGGTGGAGATCCTGTCCACCCAGCTTTCGGGCGCCACCTACACCCCGCTGCGGCCCAAGGAGCAGGCGCCCGACGATGTCGGCCACTTCTTCCTGGCGATCGATCCGGCCGCCTTCCGCCCCGAGGGCGGTTTCGAGGCCGACATGGATGCGCTGATCGATGCCCTGCATGGCTGCCCGCCGGCCGATCCGGCCCGGCCCGTCCTGGTCCATGGCGATCCCGAACGGGCGGCCGAGGCCGAGCGGCGGCGCGACGGCATTCCCGTTCCGGCGGCCCTGCGCGCCAGCCTGACCGAAGTTGCACGGCGGGCTGGCGTGCCGGTTCCCTGGAGCGCGTGAAGGATATAGTATGTTCATCAACCAACAGAAACCGGATGGGAGGATATCCACGATGAAGACGATGCTTGCTGCCGCTGCCGCCGCTGCACTTGCCGTTGCGGCCGCCCCGGCCTCGGCCGAAACCTACCGCCTGATGACCGGGCCGCAGGGCGGCGTGTGGGTGCCGCTGGGCGGCGCGCTCAAGGCGATGTACGAGAAGGCCGTGCCCGGGCTCACGGTGCAGACCATGCCGGGCGCCGGCATCGCCAATGTGCGCGGGGTCGAAGAAGGCCGGGCCGAGATCGGCTTCGGCAACTCCATCTCCACCGTCGATGGCGTGATGGGCGTGGAGCCCTTCACCAAGAAGCACTCGAACGTCTGCAATGTCGCCACGCTCTATCCACAATATTTCCAGGTGGTGGTGCTGGCCGATTCGGGCATCAACACCCTGGCCGATCTCAAGGGCAAGTCGATCGCCGTGCAGACTCGCGGCAATACGGCCGAGATCATCAGCCAGCACATCCTGAAGATCGTCAACCTATCCTACAACGACCTGAAGGTGAACTTCCAGGCATCCTACAATGATGCCGTGTCGCTGATGAAGGATGGCCATGCCCAGGCATTCACGCTTGGCACCACCATCCCCTCCTCGGCGGTGATGGATCTCGCCTCGGCCCGCGACATCAAGCTGCTCGGCGTCAGCGATGCCAATGTCGCGGCGATGAAGAGGATCAACCCCGGCTATACGAAGGTGGAAATCCCTGCCGGCACCTATCCCAAGCAGACGGCGGCGGTGCCGGCCATCGGCTATGCCACCCATGTGGTGGTGTCGTGCAAGCTGCCGGAAGCGGCGGTCTATGCGATGACCAAGGCGATGGCCACGAATGTCGGCGACATGGCGGCGGTGAACAAGGCGATGCAGGGCCTCACCCCGAAGATGATGGCCGAGGATATCGGCGTGCCGCTGCATCCCGGCGCCGCCAAGTTCTACAAGGAGGTCGGCGCCCTCTGAGGCACCGCCCCGCGTCGTTCCGCGATCGGCGCTGACCATCTCTCGCGTCACCCCCGGAGCCCCGCGCTCCGGGGGTTCCGGGCAGGCCCGGAGCGCCGGTGGCGGGCCGGCGCCGGCGCGGCGGCGGCCAGGGCGTTCGGCCTGAGGATCGGTCCGGCACCATGACCTTCAGCAAGCTCCACGCCGCGCTGGTCGCGGCGATCGCCGGCAGCATGGCGCTGTGGCACATGTGGGTGGTGTGGGCCGGCCCGCCCGAAGCCCTGATCTACCGCGGCATCCATCTGGGCTTCGCCCTGGCGCTGATCTACCTGACCTACGGGCTGGAGCCGGCGCGCGGCGGCCTGATCGGGCGGCTGTGGTCGGCCCTGATGCTGGTGCTGGGCCTGGGGGCGATCGCCTACCTGTTCGTGAACTATGCCTATGTCGTCAACCGCATCCTATACATCGATCCGCTGGAGGGGTGGGACTGGCTGTGGGGGGCCGCCCTCACGCTGGTGGTGCTGGACGCGACGCGGCGGGTGATCGGCTGGGCCCTGCCGCTGACGGCGATCGGCTTCCTGTTCTATGCCATCGTGATCCATGGCCAGGCGGTCGAGCTGATCATCGACCAGACCTTCCTTACGACCGAGGGCATCTTCAGCTCGACCCTCGGCGTCTCGGCCGCCTATGTGATGATCTTCGTGGTTTTCGGGGCGTTCATGGAGCGCACCGGCACCGGCCAGCTGTTCATGGACTTCGCGCTGTCGCTCACCGGCCACACGGCGGGCGGCCCGGGCAAGGTGTCGGTCGTCTCCTCCAGCCTGTTCGGCACCATTTCCGGCTCGGCCGTGGCCAATGTCATGGTCGACGGGCCGATCACCATCCCGCTGATGAAGCGCTCGGGGTTCCGCCCGGCCTTTTCCGCGGGCGTCGAATCGGTCGCCTCCACCGGCGGCCAGATCATGCCGCCGATTATGGGGGCGGCCGCCTTCGTGATGGCCGAGTTCCTGGCGGTGCCCTATATCCAGGTGGTGCTGTGGGCGCTGATCCCGGCGGTGCTCTACTACGGCGCCTGCTTTGCGGCGGTGCATTTCGAGGCCAAGCGCATGGGCCTGCTGGGCGTGCCGCGCGAGGAGCTGCCGCGCCTGTCGGAGGTGCTGGCGACGCGCGGCCACCTGTTCCTGCCGGTGCTGTTCATCCTGACCATGATGAGCTTCGGCTACAGCGCTCCCCTGGCGGCGCTGATCGGCACCCTTGCCTGCTTTCCGGTGGCCCTGCTGCGGGCCGGCACGCGCCGGGGGCTGGCCTGGCTGCTGGTGTGGGAGGCGCTGGTCGACGGCGCGCGCAACACCCTGCCGGTGGCCCTGGCCTGCGCCTGCGCCGGCATCGTCATCGGCACCATCGCGCTGACCGGGCTCGGCATCGACTTCACGGCGCTGATCGTCACCCTGGCCCAGAACTCGCTGCTCGGCGCCCTGCTGCTGACCATGGTCGCCGGCATCATCCTGGGCATGGGCATGCCGACCACGCCTGCCTATATCGTGATGGTCTCGCTGCTGGTGCCGGCGCTGATCAAGCTCGGCGTGGTGGAGCCTGCGGCCCACATGTTCGCCTTCTACTTCGCCATCCTGTCGGCCATCACCCCGCCGGTGGCGCTGGCGGTCTATGCCGCGGCGGGGCTGGCGAAGTCGGACCTGTGGGAATCCGGGCTGGCGGCGGTGAAGATTGGGGCTGCCGGCTTCATCGTGCCCTTCATGTTCGTCTATGAGCCCAGCCTCCTGATGATCGGGGAGTGGTCGCGCATCCTGCACGTCACCATCACCGCCTCGATCGGCGTGGTGGCGCTGGCCGGCGGGCTGCACGGCTATTTCCTGCGGCGGGCCACGCGCTGGGAGCGGGCGGCCCTGATCGCCGCCGCCCTGACCCTGGTCGAGCCGGGACTGTGGACCGACATGCTGGGGGCCGGGCTGCTGGCGCTGGTGATGGCGGTTCAGTGGGCTGACCGCACCCGCGCCACCGCCGCTGCCCAGCCACGGTAGCCGGCCTCGCGCTCCGCGGCCGGCAGGGCCGGCTCGCA
>CAZEQG010000057.1:0-10598 GCA_964514295.1 uncultured Alphaproteobacteria bacterium | reverse complement strand
CTGGCGCTGAACGCCACCATCGAGGCGGCGCGCGCCGGCGAGGCCGGCAAGGGCTTCGCGGTGGTGGCGACGGAGGTGAAGAACCTCGCCACCCAGACCGCCCAGGCAACCGAAGGCATCGTCCAGCAGGTGGCGGCGATCCAGGCGGCCGCCAGCGGCGCCGTGGCCGCCATCGGCGGCATTGCCGGCGCGATCGGGGACGTGAACGAGAACATGGTGGTGGTGGCCGCGGCGGTGGAGCAGCAGGGTGCGGCGACCCAGGAGATCGCCCGCAACGTGGAGCAGGCATCGGCCGGCACCGGCGAGGTCTCGCGCCGCATCGCCGAGGTGACGCAGTCGGCCCGGCGGACCGGCGAAGCCTCCACCCAGGTGCATGCCGCGGCAGCCGATCTCGCCAAGCAGTCCGAGCGCCTGCGCGGCGACATCGAGGGCTTCCTGGTGGCGCTGCGCAAGGTGGTGTGAGCAGCAAAACGGCTGGCGTGCGGCCGGCGCGCGGTGCATCTTCCGCCGCCGGCAGCAGCGGAGGCGGAGACATGCGCGAGTACAGGATCGCCGCGATGGGCGGCGATGGCATCGGCCCGGAAGTGATCGCGGCCGGGGTGCAGGCGCTCGAGGCGCTGGCCGCCCGCAGCGGCGATTTCCGGCTGAGCATCACGGATTTCGACTGGGGCTCGGCCTACTACCGCCAGCATGGGGTGATGATGCCGGCCGACGGGCTCGACCGCCTGAAGGGCTTCGATGCCATCTATTTCGGTGCCGTCGGCGCCCCCGACGTGCCCGACCATGTCACGCTGTGGGGCCTGAGGCTCGCCATCTGCCAGGGCTTCGACCAGTATGCCAATGTCCGCCCCACCCGGGTGCTGGCCGGGCTGGAGAGCCCGCTGCGGCACTGCGCGCCGGGCGATCTCGACTGGGTGATCGTGCGCGAGAACAGCGAAGGGGAATATGCCGGCCATGGCGGCCGCGCCCATCGCGGCCATCCCGAGGAGGTGGCGACCGAGACCGCCATCTTCACCCGCGCCGGGGTGACCCGGATCATGCGCTATGCCTTCGCGCTCGCCCGCTCGCGTCCGCGCCGGCTGCTCACCGTCGTCACCAAGTCGAACGCCCAGCGCCACGGCATGGTGATGTGGGACGACATCGCCGCCGAGGTCGCCCGCGAGTTTCCCGATGTTGCCTGGGACAAGATGCTGGTCGATGCCATGACCATGCGCATGGTGGCCAAGCCCCGCAGCCTGGACACCATCGTGGCCACCAACCTGCATGCCGACATCCTGTCGGACCTGGCGGCGGCGCTGGCCGGCAGCCTTGGCATCGCGCCGACCGCCAACCTCGACCCCGAGCGGCGCTACCCCTCCATGTTCGAGCCGATCCACGGCTCGGCCTTCGACATCACCGGCAAGGGTATCGCCAACCCGGTCGGCACCTTCTGGTCGGGCGCCATGATGCTGGAGCATCTGGGCGAACCGGCGGCCGCCGCGCGGCTGATGCGGGCGGTCGAACAGGTGACCGCCGCCGGCATCCGCACCCCCGATCTCGGCGGCACCGCCACCACGCGCGAAGTGACCGAGGCGGTGTGCGAGGCGATCCGCGCCGCCAACCTCTAGCGCCGGGCGATTGACAAGGCGATGGCCGACACCCTATCCACCGCGCTTCCAACCGGCGGGGCGAATCCGACATGACACGCGAGGAAGTGCTGGCGAAGCTGGCGGCGGGCGAGGCGATTACCGGGCAGGCGCTGCTGCGCATCGATCTTGCCGGGGCGGATCTGCGCGGCGCCCGCCTGCTGGGCTGCCAGATGCAGTGGGCCAATCTCGCCGGCGCCAACCTTGAGGGCGCCGATTTCGAGGGCTCGCTGCTGAACGAGGCGGTGCTGCGCGGGGCGCGGCTCGCCGGTGCCGGGCTGGTGCGGGTCGACGCCCACAACATCACCCTGGCCGAGGCGGTGCTGACCGGGGCCAGGCTTGAGAAGGCCGATTTCCGCGACGGCGACCTGAGCCATGCCCGCTTCGGCGGCGCCGACCTGTCGGCGGCGGTGCTGCGGGGGGCGAAGCTCGACCATGCCGATCTCACCGGGGCGCGGCTCGACGGTGCCGACCTGAACCGCGCCACCCTGGGCGGCGCGCGGCTGGCCGGGGCCAGTTTTGCCGGCGCCAACTGCTTCCTTGCCGATTTCCGCGGCGCCGAGGTGGCCGGCGCCAGCTTTGCCGGCGCCAAGCTGTTCCTGGCCAAGTTCGACGCCGGCATCAGCCCCGAGGCCGGCTGAGCCGGCTCAGTTCACCACGCGCAGCGCCGCCGCCTCGGCCAGCAGGGCCCGCAGCCTTGCATGGCCGGGAGGCATGTCCTTGAGGGCGGCGAGCGCCGCTTCGGCCGGGTTGCTGCCATCGGGCAGGCCGATCAGCCAGGCGATGAAGGCATCCTCCGGGGTGAGGAGCTCGGCGAGGCTGGCGAGCGGCCGCATCTCAGGCCACCCGGCCGAGGCCGGCGGTGGCGCCGAGGTTGCGCTCCATGGTGGCGCAGTACCAGTCGACGAACTGCATCACCCCGCCCTCGTGGATCTGCGAATAGGGGCCGGGCTCATAGGCCGGTGACAGGATGCCGGCCTGATTGCCCTCGACGATCGCGCGGTCCTGGTCGTTGGTCGCGAGCCACACCTCGGTCAGCGTCTTCAGGTCGTAGTCGCGGCCCTCGACCGCGTCCCGGTGAACCAGCCACTTGGTCGTGACCTCGGTCTCGGTCGGCGACAGGGGCAGCACCCGGAAGGTGATGGCGTGGTCGCCCAGCACATGGTTCCAGGTGCCGGGATAGTGGAACAGCAGCATGGAGCCGATCGCCGGCTCCGTCACCGCGTCGCTCAGCGGGCGCGACACGGCGGCCCGGCCGTTCATGGTGAGGCTCACGGCCTCGCCCTCCAGCGGTACCCGCACGGTGCGGTACTGCCCGTCGGCCGAAAGGCGGAAGATGCTGGGCAGCCCCGCCGCCTCGCAGCGCGCGGCGTGCGCCCTGGTCGCCTCGTCCGTGCCGTCGACATTGGTCACCGTCGGCCGCTCGGGAAAGGTGCGGCAGAGTTCAGGGTGGCTGCCGCGGCAGTGATAGCATTCGCGGTTGTTCTCCCACACCAGCTTCCAGTTGCCCTTCTCCACGATCCTGCTCTCGAAGGCGACGCGGGCCTGGTCCAGCCTGTGCGGCAGCAGGTAGGGGGCGATCGCCGCCCTGACCGGCGCGAAGTCGGGTGCGACCGGGGCGACGCAGACGAAGATGTAGCCGCCCACACTCTCGCAGTGCACAGGCTTCAGCCCATGCCGCTCGGCATCGATCTCGGCCATCATCTGGCGGGCGGCGGCGAGCCGGCCATCATGGTGATAGGCCCATTGATGATAGGGGCAAACGATGCGGCGGCCGAAGCGGCCCTTCGGCGTGGCGCACAGGCGCGAGCCGCGATGGCGGCAGGTGTTGTGGAGCGCGCCGATGCTGCCATCCTCGCGGCGCAGCACGATCACCGGATAGTCGCCGATGGTCAGGGTGAAATAGTCCCCCGCTTCGGCGATCTCGCAGTCATGGCCGGCAAACAGCCATTCGCGATGGTGGATCGCCTCCAGGTCGAGGCGGTAGTAGCCGGTATCGGCGTAGAACTTCTGGCCCAGGCTGTAGCCGGGGCGGCGGTTCCTGATCTGCTGCAGCAATTCGGCACGGCCGTCCATTCACCTCTCCTCTCGCCACCCGCTCCGGGCGCGCGGCGGGGAGAGGCATGCATCCCGCAGGCTTGCGTGGCCGGGGACGGCCGCGCCGGGCAGCATGTCCCGGCCGCCCGCCGCGACCCTATCGGACTTTCCGTGACAGGCTGGTTTCCGGGCTCGCGAGTGGCCGTTGCCGGCCGCGCGGCGCCTTCCCAGGTCCTTCCCCGACCCAGTGGCGATGCCGCGCCCTCGTCCTACCGTTGCGGGGGCAGCGCCGGGCTTCGACCGGCTTCCCAATCATCCCGCCGGCATTGCTGCCGGCAGGCACCTGCACGCTGGCCGGCAGGCTGGACCGCCGCCGCAGGCTTGTCAATGGCGCCGCGTCAGCCCGCCCATTCCAGCTCGTCGGGGCTGCTGACCGTGACGTCCAGGTCGCGCACCAGGCCGTTGCCCAGCGAATAGACCCAGCCATGCACGCTGACCGGCTGGCCGCGCCCCCAGGCGTCGCGGACGAACACGTCGGCGGCGACGTTGCGCACCTGGCGCATCACGTTCAGCTCGCACAGGCGGTCGAGCATCGCCTTGCGGTCGCCGATCGCCTCCAGCTCCTGGCGGTGGGCGTGATAGACCTCGCGGATCGGGTGCAGCCAGTGGTCCACCAGGCCGCGCCGGCGGCCGTCGATGGCCGCAGCGACGCCGCCGCAGCCATAATGGCCGACCACCAGTATGTGCTCCACCTTCAATACGTCGACCGCGAACTGCAGCACCGACAGGTAGTTTGCGTCCTGCGGCGGCGCCAGGTTTGCGACGTTGCGATGGACGAACAGCTCGCCGGGGTCGAGCCCGACGATCTCGTTGGCCGGCACGCGGCTGTCGGCGCAGCCGATCCACAGGTATTTGGGCGCCTGCAGGCGCTCCAGCCGGCTGAAGAAATCGGGGTTGGCGGCCACTTTCCGCTCGGCCCAGGCCCGGTTGTTCGCTTTCAGGCCGTCCAGCATGTTCTTGCGATCCCCGTTTCGTGCCCGCTCAGGCGGCCCGGCGGCCGCGTGCCGGCACATCCTCGTCGAACAGGGCGGCAAGCTGCTCCATCATGGTGCCGCCAAGCTGCTCGACATCCACGATGGTGACCGCCCGGCGGTAGTAGCGGGTGACGTCATGGCCGATGCCGATGGCGACAAGCTGCACCGGCGAACGGTTCTCGATCATCTGGATGACGTCGCGCAGGTGCCGCTCCAGATAGTTGCCGGGATTGACCGACAGCGTGGAGTCATCGACCGGCGCGCCGTCGGAGATGACCATCAGGATGCGCCGCTCCTCCGGCCGGCCGATCAGCCGGTCATGGGCCCACAGCAGCGCTTCCCCGTCGATGTTCTCCTTCAGGATGCCCTCACGCAGCATCAGCCCCAGGCTCTTGCGCGCCCGCCGCCAGGGCGCATCGGCCGCCTTGTAGATGATGTGGCGCAGGTCGTTGAGGCGGCCGGGGTTTGCCGGCTTGCCGCTGCTGATCCAGCGCTCGCGTGACGAGCCGCCCTTCCAGGCCCTGGTGGTGAAGCCCAGTATCTCCACCTTCACCTGGCAGCGCTCCAGGGTGCGGGCCAGGATGTCGGCGCTCATCGCCGCGATCGAGATCGGCCGGCCGCGCATCGAGCCGGAATTGTCGATCAGCAGCGTCACCACCGTGTCGCGGAACTTGGTGTCGCGCTCGATCTTGTAGGACAGGGGATAGCTCGGGTTGGTGACCACGCGCGACAGCCGGGCGGTATCCAGCATGCCGTCGTCGAGATCGAACTCCCAGGAGCGGTTCTGCTTGGCCATCAGGCGGCGCTGCAGGCGGTTGGCGAGCTTGGCGATGACCCCCTGGAGGTGGGAGAGCTGCTGGTCGAGCAGGGCGCGCAGCCGGGTCATCTCGTCAGGGTCGCACAGGCTGTCGGCCTGTACCACCTCGTCGTACTCGCGGGTGAAGGCGCGGTAGGCCAGGGGATCGTTCGCCAGGTCCTGGTCGCGGCGCGACATCATCGGGCTGCCGGGGTTGCCCGGCTCCTCCTCCCCGCTGCCGGGGGCCATGTCGCCTTCCATGTCGTCGGCGCCGGCCTCGGCCTCCTCGCCCGACATGGCGTCCTGGGGCATGGAGTCCGGGGTCTGCTGCGCCTCGGAGGCCCCGCGGCTGCCGCCCTCGCCCTGATTCTCGTCGTCGCTGGCGTCGTCCTGGGACTCCTCGTCCGAGGAGTCCTGCTCGTCGCCCTCCTCGGCGCTTTCCAGCTCAAGATCCTCGATCAGCTTGCGGGCGGCGCGGCTGAACGCCTCCTGATCGGTCATCACCCTGGCAAGCTCGGTCAGGTCCTTGCCGATGCGGCTTTCGATCCACGGCCGCCACAGGTCCACCACCCCCTTGGCGCAGGCCGGAACCGCTTCCCCGGTCATCCTCTCGCGGGCCATCAGGCGCACGACATCGACCATGTTCATGTCGTTGCGCTCGGTGATGCGTTCGAAGCCCTTGCGGCGGTAGCGCTCGTCGAGCATCGCCGACAGGTTCATCGCCGTGCCGGGCATCTGGCGGCTGCCCAGCGCCTCGCAGCGCGCCTGCTCGACCGCCTCGTAGACCGCCCGGGCGGCCTGGCCCTGGGGCAGGCGGCGGGCGTGGGTGGCGTCATCGTGATGGCGCAGGCGCAGGGCCATGCTGTCGGCCTCGCCACGCAGCAGCAGCGCGTCGCGCAGCTTGATCTCGCGCGGCGGGGCGGGCAGCCGGGCCTGCTTGCCGGCAAGGCTTGGCTGCTCGGCCCCGAAGGCCACCTCCACATCGTCGCGGGCGGCGACCGCGCGCAGCGTGGCGGCGGTGGCGCGCTTGAAGGCTTCCTGCGGCGTCTCGGCGTCGGCCATGGCGCGGTTCCGTCAGGTGATGGTGACCTTGACGCCGGATTCCGGCAGTTCGGTGCCGAAGCAGCGCTGGTAGTATTCGGCCACGGTGGCGCGCTCGGTCTCGTCGCACTTGTTGAGGAAGGTCAGCCGGAAGGCGAAGCCGACATCATTGAAGATGCGCGCGTTCTCCGCCCAGGTGATGACCGTGCGCGGGCTCATGACGGTGGAGATGTCGCCGTTCATGAAGCCGCTGCGGGTCAGCTCGGCCAGCTTCACCATGGCCCGGATGATGCCGCGCTCGGCATCGCTGTCATAGGTCGGGCACTTGGCGAGGATGATCCGGACCTCGTCCTCATAGGGCAGGTAGTTCAGCGTGGCGACGATCGACCAGCGGTCCATCTGGCCCTGGTTGATCTGCTGCGTGCCGTGATAGAGGCCGGTGGTGTCGCCCAGCCCCACCGTGTTGGCGGTGGCGAACAGGCGGAAATACTTGTGCGGGCGGATCACCTTCGACTGGTCGAGCAGGGTGAGCTTGCCGTCGACCTCAAGCACGCGCTGGATCACGAACATCACGTCCGGCCGGCCGGCGTCATACTCGTCGAACACCAGGGCTGCCGGGTTCTGCAGCGCCCAGGGCAGAATGCCCTCGCGGAACTCCGTCACCTGCATGCCGTCGCGCAGCACGATCGCATCCTTGCCCACCAGGTCGATGCGGCTGATGTGGCTGTCCAGGTTCACCCGGATGCAGGGCCAGTTCAGCCGCGCCGCCACCTGCTCGATATGGGTCGATTTGCCGGTGCCGTGATAGCCCTGGATCATCACCCGGCGGTTGTAGGCGAACCCCGCCAGGATCGCCAGCGTGGTATCGCGGTCAAACTGATAGGCCTCGTCGACATCCGGCACATAGCTGCTGGGCTGGCTGAAGGCGGGCACTTCAAGGTCGCTGTCGAAGCCGAAGGTCTGGCGCACCGACAGCCTGATGTCGGGTGCCGAGAGCGGATGGGCGGAGGCGGACTCGATCACAGCGGCCATGCGGACAGTCTTTCCGGCAGTTGGGGAAGCGGACGGCGAGTTCTAGCGCGTTGGGATGGTCTCAGGAAAGAAACCTCTTCAGCACCGAATAGGCATGATTGATCGCCTTCAGCCGTTCCTCCGCCTGGCGGTCTCCCCCGTTGGCATCGGGGTGGTTCTGCTTCACCAGGACTTTGTAGCGCGCCTTCATCTCGGCCAGGCTGACCGGCAGCGTCAACCCGAAAAGCGCCAGCGCCTGGGTCTCGGGCGTCTCGGCGGCCGGCCGGCGCGGCCGCTGGGCGGCCCCTTCCTCCTCCTCGAACACGCCGAAGGGATCGCCCATGTGGCGGAAGCGCGGATGGCCGGCCCTGCCGCCGCCCAGCGGCCAGGTCGGCCGGTTCCAGACCGTGTCGTTGCGCAGGTGGCGCTCGATCTCGGCCTCGTCCATCCCGGCGTAGAAGTTCCACGCCGCATTGTAGGCGCGGACATGGGGCAGGCAGAAGAAGCGGTACTCGGTCAAATGGTCGCGGTCGCGGGGGGCGCGATGGGTGCCGGCATCCAGGCAGCCGGGGTGTTCGCACAGGCGCGGCGGGGCGCTGGCCTGGCGCCAGGGGTAGAGGTCTTCGTGGGGCGGCGAGCGGCGCATCTGTCCAGTATGGGAGGCTGGGCGGGGCGGATCAAGCGCGGCCGGGCCGCGTGGCCAGGATCATGCCGGCAGCCACCAGCGCCATGCCGGCCAGCAGCTCCGGCCCCAGCGCCTCGTCCAGCACGATCGCCGATGCCGCCACCCCCATCACCGGCACGAGCTGGAAGCCGACGGCGCTGGTCATCGCCGGCAGGTCGCGGGCGATCACCACCGTCGCCCAGTAGCAGAAGGCGGTTGCGAGCGGGCCATTATAGAACACGGCGAACAGCAGCGGGGCCGGCCAGTCCGCCGGCGGCGCTCCCTCCAGCAGCAGCGCCAGGGGCAGCAGCGGCAGGCTGGCAAGCAGGAGCTGCCAGGGCGTCAGCTCCAGCACCGGGCGGGCGAAACGATGGCGGCGAATGGCCAGGATGGCGACCGCCCAGCACAGGGCCGCGAGCAGCAGCAGGGCATTGCCCAGCACCTGGCCGCCGTCGGACCAGGCGAAGGTGAAGGGGTTGAACAGCGCCAACAGCCCGGCCAGCCCCAGCGCCACGCCCAGCGCCTTGGCCGCGGTCAGCCGCTCGCCCAGCAGCCAGACGGCGCCGGGCACCACCCACAGCGGCGTGGTGTAGGCGATGACCGCCGCCCGCCCGGCCCCGACCAGGAGAAGCGCGGCATGCACCAGCACCAGAAAGGCCGCCATCTGGAACAGCCCGGCGATGGCCACGATCGACCAGTCCTGCCGGTCCGGCAGCCCGGTCCGCCCGCCCGTCGCCAGCAGCACGCCGAACAGGCAGGCGGCCCCGATCCAGCAGCGCACCACGCCGAACCAGAAGGGGCCGATATGGGCCAGCCCGGTCTTCATCACCGGCCAGTTCCAGCCCCACACCAGCACCACCCCGGCGAGCAGCACCCAGGCGCCTAGGCTGCCCCGGCCGGGCGGCGGCCCGGCCGCGCCCGTCGCCGTCATGATGTCGCCTGATCCATCGGCACACTGTAGAAGGTGTGGATCGCCAACCGCCATGCAGGGAACGCAACCGTGCCTTCCGGACCCGTCAGCCAGGCCATCGCCGCAAAGCTCACCGCCGCGCTCGCGCCACAGCGGCTTGAGGTGGAGGACGATTCCGCCCGCCATGCCGGCCATGCCGGCCACCGGCCGGGTGGGGAGACGCATTTCAACGTGTCGATCGTCTCGGCCCGCTTTGCCGGGCTCAGCCGCCTCGAACGGCAGCGCCTGGTGCACCGGATCCTGGCCGATGAACTGGCCGGGCCGGTGCATGCCCTGTCGATCCGGGCGCGGGCGCCGGGCGAGGCATAACAGGGAATGCCATGGTTAATATATCAACTGCATATCGATATGTGTGTTTACGATTTGCGGCCGAGTTGCAATTCATCCGAAAGGCGGTATCAATTCAGCATGTAAACTAATGAATGCCGGGGGGCTGGTTTGAGCAGACGACAATCCCGCAGCAGGAATGTTGTGATCGCCGGCCGGCGCACCAGCATGCGGCTGGAAGAGGCGTACTGGTCGGCGCTGCAGGAGGTGGCCCGCAAGGAGGAGATAAGCGTCTCCGCCCTGTGCAGCCGGATCGAGGCATCCCGCGGCAACGCCAGCATGACCAGTGCCACCCGGGTGTTCCTGCTGGATTATTTCCGCCGCATGGCTGCCGCCGCCGACTGACCGGCGGGCCTATTGCACGGCGCGGATGCGTTCGGCGCCGGACAGGTCGACGGAGACGAGCTGGCTGATGCCGCGCTCGGCCATGGTGACACCGTAGAGGCGGTCCATCCGCGCCATGGTCAGCCGGTGGTGCGTCACCACCAGGAAGCGGGTGCCGGTTTCCGCCGCGATCGATTCGCACAGGGTGCAGAAGCGGTCGACATTGCTGTCGTCGAGCGGGGCGTCCACCTCGTCCAGCACGCAGATCGGCGCCGGATTGGTCAGGAACACCGCGAACAGCAGGGCCAGCGCGGTCAGCGCTTGCTCGCCCCCCGACAGCAGCGACAGGCTCTGCAGCTTCTTGCCCGGCGGGCTCGCCATGATCTCCAGCCCGGACTGCAGCGGGTCCTCCGCCTCCTGCATCTCCAGATAGGCCCGGCCGCCGCCGAACAGGCGCTGGAACAGCGTGGTGAAATGGCCGTTGACCTTCTCGAAGGAGGCGACAAGCCGCTCGCGGCCCTCGCGGTTGATCGCGGCGATCGCCTGGCGCAGCCGGCCGATGGCGGCGTTCAGGTCCTCGCGCTCGCTGCGCAGCCCCTCGTTCTGCGCCTCCAACTCGGCCGCCTCGGCCTCGGCGCGCAGGTTCACCGGCCCCATCTGCTCGCGCTCGCGCAGCAGCCGCTCGAAGCGCTCGTTGGCCACCGGCAGCGGCGGCAGCGCTTCGCCCGGCGCCAGCCCGGTCAGCCCCATCACCGCCTCGGGCCGGCAG
>CAZEQG010000056.1:0-10605 GCA_964514295.1 uncultured Alphaproteobacteria bacterium | reverse complement strand
TCGCCGCCGGGAAGGGGCCGGTCATGCCAGCAGCCGCGCGGCCTCGGCCTTGGCAGCGGCGTATTCCCGCGCCAGCCGGTCGACGATCGCGGCCGCCGGCTCGATCGCGGTCACCGCGCCGACACCCTGGCCGGCCGACCAGATGCCCTTCCACGCCTTCACCTCCGCCCCCTCCAGGCCGGTGAAGTTCATCTTGGCGGTGCGCGTGGCGATCTCCGCCGGGTCCAGGCCCTGGGCCAGGATGCTGGGCTTCAGCATGCTGGCATTGGCGCCGGTGAAGGCCTTGGTGACGATCAGGTCATCGGCCGTCGAATCGACCAGCATCTGCTTGTAGGCGGGCTCGGCCAGGCTCTCCTCGGCGGCGATGAAGCCGGTGCCGACATATGCCAGATCGGCCCCCAGCACCTGCGCCGCCAGCACCGCGCGGCCGCTGCCGATGGCCCCGGCCAGCACCACCAGGCCGGAGAAGAAGCGCCGCACCTCCTCCACGAACACCAGATTGGACAGATGGCCGGTATGTCCCCCCGCCCCGGCGCTGACCAGCACCAGCCCGTCCGCCCCGGCATCGACCGCCTTGCGGGCATAGAAAAGGCTGTTCACGTCGGCCAGGACCAGCCCGCCATAGGCGTGCACGGCCTCGACCGCCGGCGCCGGGCTGCCAAGGGCGGTGATGACGATCGGCGGCCGGGCCCGCGCCACCCGCTCCAGGTCCAGCGGCAGGCGCTTGTTGGTGGAATGGGTCACCAGGTTCATCGCCCAGGGGGCATCTTCCGGGCCGAGCGCCTGCCCGATCGCGGCGATCCAGGCGTCAAGCTCCTCCACGGTGCGCACGTTCGGGGTGGGGAAGCTGCCGACCACGCCGGCCTTGCAGCAGGCCACCACCAGATCGGGACCGGAGACCAGGAACATCGGCGCGGCGATCACCGGCAGTCTGAGCCGCGCCAGGCGCGCCCGCACATCCATCACCACCGGCACCCTCCCCCGACGGAACTGCATTGCATAACTGGATCGGTTATCGGCGAAGCGCCGGTTCCTGGCAAGATCGCTTGTATGACAAGACCGGTTCACGTAGCATCCAGCCCAAGCGACAAGGCCGGCATGGCCAGGCATGGGAGGCGACGATGGCGGACAACTTCACGCGGCGGAACCTGTTGCGCACGGCGGCGGCCGGCGCGGCGCTGGTGGCGGCACCGGCGGTGCTGCGCGGGCAGGAGGCGATGCCGCGGGTGCGCTACGTCACGCTTGCCACCGGCTTCAACGTGGTGCTGAACGAGTACATGGCCGCCAAGCGCTTCGACCTGAAGCGCGGCGTCAACATCGACGTGGTCAACAGCTACACCTCGGTGTCCAACTACTACAACGACCTCACGGCCGGCACCTTCGACCTCGGCATCGGCGCCTGGGACACCTTTGCCGCGCGCTACATGGCCGGCGTGCCGCTGCAGCTCGTCTGCACCGTCAACGACTATGACATCCTGCACCTGGTCAGCCTGCAGTCCGGCCCTGGATCGCTCGCAGAGCTGGCCGGGCGGACCATCGGCGCCACCCTGTCCTCCGGCGCCTACCGCATCACCAAGCTCGCCTTGCGCGACTTCCACAAGATCGACCTCGAAGGGGCGGTCAAGGTGCAGAACGTGGAAAGCCCCGCCGCCGCGGTGACCATGGTGCTGGCGCGCAACGTCGATGCCGGCCTGACCTGGGAGCCCAACATCAGCGTCGGTGTCGCCCGCGAGCCGGCGCTGCGCACCATCTACAACCTCGGCCAGGATTTCCATAAGAACGCCGGCTTCCCGCTGCCCTATTTCGGCTTCGCCCTGCGCAAGGAGGCGGCGCAGAAGCACCCCGGCGTGGGCGCCCGGATCGCCGCCGCCATCGCCGACTGCATCGACGGCGTTGCCGCCAATCTGGACGAGGCGATCGCGCTGGCGGCCCCGAAGATGCGCCTCGAACCGGCGGTGCTGAAGGCCGCCTTCACCTCCGGCCGGCTGGTGTTCCGCCCGAAGGCGATGGACGATGCGGCCGGCCGCAAGGCGGTGGTCGATTCGGCCGCCTATCTGGCCCGCAACGGCGCCCTGCCGCGGCCGCTGGACGACGGCTTCTTCGCCTGATGGCGGACGCCGCCACCGCGGCCGGGCAGGCGGCCCCCCGCGATCAGGCCCCCCGCGATCAGGCCCCTCGCGACCAGGCCCGCCGCGACCTGTTCGCGCTGCTGGTGGTGGTGGCCGGCATCCTGGCCGCCATGCAGGTGGCGAGCCTTCATGTGCCGGCCTACATCATGCCGGCCCCGGCGGCGATCCTGGCGGCGCTGTGGGAGTTGCTGACGCAGGACTGGGGGCAGATCCTGGTGACCCTGCTGCGGCTGGCGCTCGCGCTGGGATTTTCCATGCTGGCCGGCACGGTCATCGGCTGCCTGATGGGCATGGTGGCGCCGATCCGGCCCTACTTGCGCTCGCTGGTGGTGATCGACACCGGCATCCCGGCGCTGTCCTGGATGCTGATCGCGGTGTTCTGGTTCAAGGACCCCGAGATCCGCATCTTCTTCATCCTCACCGTCATCCTGCTGCCCTTCTACGCCCTCAGCGTGCATGACGGGATCAAGGCCCTGCCCAAGGAATGGGCCGAGGCGGTGGACGTGTTCCGGCCGACGCGCTGGCAGACCTTCCGCCTGCTGGTGCTGCCCCACATCGTGCCCTATGTGCTGACCACCACCAAGACGGTGATCGGCTATGCCACGCGCATGGTGATCTTTGCCGAGCTGATCGGTGCTGCCGTCGGCATCGGCGCGCGCATGGGGCTGGCGCAGTCCACCTTCCAGATGGAGACGGTGCTGGCCTGGACCGTGTTCCTGGTGATCTTCAACATCCTGGTGCAGGCGGGTGTGGCGGCGGCCGAAAGGCGGCTGCTGCGCTACCGTGCGGAGGCCGAGATGCGATGACGGACATGGTGGTCCTGGAGGGCGTCAGCCACCGCTTCGGCGACCGGCTGGCAGTCAGCGACCTGTGCTTTCGCGTCGGCGAGGGCGAGATCGTGGCGGTGGTGGGCAAGACCGGCGCCGGCAAGAGCACGGCCTTCAACATGATCATGGGCCAGCTCGCCCCGATGGCCGGCAGCGTGCGGGTGGCCGGGCTCGACCCGGTGCGCCAGTTCCGGGCGCTGCGCGGCAAGCTTGGCGTCAGCTTCCAGACCGACCGCCTGCTGCCCTGGCGCAATGCCCGCGAGAATGTCGAGATCGGCCTGCAGATCCTTGGCGTTCCGGCGGCCGAGCGGGCGCGCCGCGCCGATGGCTGGCTGGCCAGGGTGGGGCTGGCCGATGCCGGGGGGAAGTATCCGCACGAGCTGTCCGGCGGCATGCGCCAGCGCGTGTCGCTGGCCCGGGCGCTCGCGGTGGACCCGGCGCTGCTGCTGTTCGACGAGAGCTTCAGCCAGCTCGACCCCGTGACCTCGCGCGGGCTGCGCGCCGATGTCTCGGCACTGGTGCGCGATCTCGGCAAAACCTGCCTGTTCATCACCCACCGGGTGGAGGATGCGATCGAGATGGCCGACCGCATCCTGGTGCTGGCCGCACCGGCCCATGTCGCCCTCGAGCTGCGGCCGGAGGGCCGCCCGGAGGATGCGGAGGCGCTGGCGCGGATGATCGAGGCGGCGATGTCGCCCGGTGCTATCCCGGAGACAGGCGGTAGATCGGCAGGGTGACGATCGCCCTGGTGCCGGCGCCGAGCACGCTGTCCAGGCGCAGCGAGCCGCCATGCAGCTCAGCCAGGCGGCGGGCGATCGGCAGGCCGAGGCCGAGCCCCTCAAGCGGTCGCTTGCCGTCGCCGGGTTGCAACTGCACGAAAGGTTCCATCACCCGGGGCAGATCCTCTGGTGCAATGCCGGGACCATTGTCCTCCACCTTCAGTTCCAGCCCGCCCGCCGCCAGCGCGCCGACGACGCGGATATGGCTGCCCGCCGGCGCGAAGCGTAGGGCGTTCGACAGAAGGTTGATCAGCACCTGGCGCAGCCGCACGGCATCGCCCCGGACTCGCGGCAGGCCGGGTGGCAGGCCCACGGTAAGCTCGATGCCCCGGTCGCGGGCCTTATGGCCGACGATCGCGACCGCCGCCGAGACCACTTCGGCAATCTCGTGCTCGCCCTCCAGCAGGCTGATCTGGCCGGACTCGATGCGCGCCATGTCGAGCAGATCGTCGACGATGGCGCCGAGATGGGTGGCCGAGCGCAGCACATCGCCGACATACTGCTGCTGGCGGTGGCCGAGCGGCCCGGCATAGCCGAGGTGGAGTGCCTGGGTGAAGCCGATCACGGCATTCAGGGGCGTGCGGATCTCGTGGCTGAGGGTGGCCAGGAACTGGGACTTGGTGGCACTCGCGGCCTCGGCCCGGGCGGCCTCGGCGGTAAGCCTGAGGCTGCGTGCATGCTCCTCGCCGACCAGGCGCTCGGCCCTGGCGACCACCGCGACCAGGATGATGCCCACCGCCAGGAAGCTGAGCCCGACCAGCCCGGCGACGATCCAGCGCTCCTGCCGCAGCGTGGCCATCAGGCCGGAGACATCGGCATAGATCTCGAACACCGCGTCGGCCGGCCCGCCGCCGGCAAGCGAGATGCCGATATAGCTCGACAGCAGGTCCCTGTTCTCGATCACCCCCTCGAAGGCGCTGAACTGGCCCCGCCAGGTCAACTCGCTCGCCACCTCGCCGCGGATCGCCGACAGGAAGCCGGCATTGCCGGACTTGTCCTCGCCGATCTGGGCGCGTTCGGTCGAGAACACGGTCCTGCCGGTACGGTCATAGACCTTCACCTTCACCACATCGGTGCCGCGCAGGCGGGAGACGATCTCGGCATGGGCGGCCTCGATCTGCGCCGGGGCCGCCTGGCCGTCGGTCGCCACCAGCGGCAGCAGCCGCTCATTCAGCCCGGAGCCCAGCACCTGGGCAAGCGCCACATTGTGGCGTTCGGCCGCCGTGGTCAGCCGCGTCATGGCGTGCATGTCCAGCAGCAGCGCCAGCACGCTGCCCACTGCCGGCAGCACGACCAGCCCGGCAAGGGCGATCGTGCCAGTCAGGCGCAGATGCGTGAAGGGGCGGAACAATCGGCTCGACCAGGCCATCAGGGTGCCAGTGCGGTGTCAGGATTGCCCTGGATGCTAGCCCGCAATTCTGACTGAACCCTTTACGCCGGCATGGCAGCGGCCGCTCAATCGTCGCGGTGGGTGCGTTCCAGCCGCTCGTGCCGCTCCTGGGCCTCCAGGCTGAGGGTGGCGATCGGCCGGGCCTCCAGCCGCTTCAGGCTGATCGGCTCGTCGGTCTCCTCGCAATAGCCGTAGGTGCCATCCTCGATCCGGCGCAGGGCGGCATCGATCTTGGCGATCAGCTTGCGCTCGCGGTCGCGCGTGCGCAGCTCGATCGCGTGCTCCGTCTCCAGCGAGGCCCGGTCGGTTATGTCGGGCTGCTGCAGGTTCTCCTGGGTCAGATGCTGCAGGGTCTCGCTTGCCTCCTGCAGCAGTTCGGCGCGCCACTTCAGCAGCTTCAGCCGGAAATACTCCCTCTGATTGGGGCTCATGAAGGGTTCGTCTTCGCTCGGGCGGTAGTCCGGAGGAAGCGGCAAGGTCATGCACAGGTCTCCGCACGCGGGAACCCCTTCGGCGCACTGCCCGCAAGGGGGGTCTCGAAGCGGCGCGGAGTATATGGAGCAGGCGTCAGCCGGGCAACAGCTTGTTGCGCCGGCAATTCACGGCATCGCCATGTTTCCATTTGGATAATCGGGACCGGTCAGGGGCGGCCGGTCAGCCCTCCAGGCCGAGCTTCGCAAGCTCCACCCTGACCCTCAGCTCGATCTCGCCCAGGATCTCGTCGAGCCGCGGGTCGGCCACCGCCTCGCGCCGGGCATCGACCATCCGCTTCAGGTCGCGCAGCCGGTCGACCGGGATGCTGCCGGCCAGCAGGCCATCCCGCAGCTCCTCCAGCCTGTCCAGCAGTTCCTCGCCATGCCGGCGGGCGCGGCCGCCGCCACGCTCTGCCACGCCCTGGACGGCCAGCAGCGAATCGACCGGCACCGCTCCCGACACGCCGCGCGGCGCCTCGCCGCCGCCGAGCAGCCCGTCGAGCGCCTTGGCAAAGCCGCTGCCGCCGCCCTTGGCCTTGTCGCTGCGCCGCAGGGCGTCGGTCCGCGCCGTGCGGGTGGGGTCGACCTTCATGCCATCGTTCCGCCATGCATGGCCCTGAACCTAGCCGAAAGGCGGGCTTCGCGCCACGGCAAGATTTGCCGGGCAGACAGCGCAGGACTTGCCGCCCGGCACGCCGGGGACGGCGCCGGCGCAAGGCATTCCGGGGCCCGGCGGCTGGCATGCTTCTCGCTTACCTTAAGGGCGCGACTGCCCATCTGCGGGGATGACGGCGACATGATGATGATCAAAAGCTTCCTTACCCTCGCCTTCCTGGCGCTGTTCGGCGCCGGCGGCGCCGCCGCCGCGAACACGCGGATCAAGGACATCGCCGATTTCGAAGGCGTGCGCGAGAACCTGCTGATCGGCTATGGGCTGGTGGTCGGGCTGAACGGTACCGGCGACACCCTGAACCGCTCGATCTTCACGCGGGAAAGCCTGGTCGGCATGCTGGAGCGCCTGGGCGTCAACGCCCGCGACGCCTCGCTGCGCACCGACAATGTGGCGGCCGTGATGGTCACCGCCACCCTGCCCGGCTTCGCCCGCCAGGGCACGCGGGTGGACGTGACCGTCTCGGCCATCGGCGATGCCAAGAACCTGCAGGGCGGCACCCTGCTGGTCACCCCGCTGCTCGGCGCCGATGGCGAGGTCTATGCCGTGGCCCAGGGGCCGGTCGCCGTCTCGGGCTTTTCGGCCGCCGGCCAGGCCGCCTCGGTCACGCGCGGCGTGCCGACCGCCGGGCGGATCAGCAATGGCGCCATCGTGGAGCGCGAGCTTCCCTTCGCCATGACGCAGATGGAAAGCGTGAACGTCTCCCTGCGCAACCCCGACTTCACCACCGCCCGCCGCATCGCCCAGGCCATCAACACCTTCGTCGGCCTGCCGGTCGCCCAGCCGGTGGACCCGGCCACCGTGCGCATGGGCGTGCCGGAGAACTATCGCGGCAACGCCGTCGGCCTGGTGACCGACATCGAGCAGCTGCGCATCACCCCGGACATGGTGGCGAAGGTGGTGATCGACGAGCATTCCGGCACCATCGTGATGGGCGAGAACGTGCGCATCAGCACCGTGGCGATCGCCCAGGGCAACCTGACCATCCGCATCACCGAGACCCCGCAGGTCTCGCAGCCCAATCCCTTTGCCCAGACGGGAACCACCCAGGTGGTGCCGCGCACCGACATCCAGATCGACGATCAGGCCGACAAGAAGCTGACCGTGGTGCCCTCCGGCGTGACGCTGCAGGAGCTGGTCGACGGGCTGAACGCGCTCGGCGTCGGGCCGCGCGACATGATCTCCATCCTCCAGGCCATCAAGGCGGCCGGCGCGCTGCAGGCCGAGATCGAGGTGTACTGAGATGGCAAGCCCCCTCGCCGCCCCCTCGCCCTTCGTCGACCCGATGGTCGCGAGCGACCCCACCGCCAAGCTGCGCCGCCCCGCGAAGGCCATGGACCCGGTGAAGGCCCGGCAGACGGCCGAGGAGTTCGAGGCCGTGTTCATCGCCCAGATGATGGCGCCGATGTTCAAGGGCATCAAAACCGACGGGCTGATGGGCGGCGGCCATGGCGAGGAGATGTTCCGCTCCCTGCTGCTGAACGAGTACGGCAAGAACATCGCCAGGGCCGGCGGCTTCGGCATCGCGGACACCGTTTACCGCGAGATGCTGCGCCAGCAGGAAGCTGGCCCGCGGGCCCGCCCCACCCCCTGATCCCGCTCCCCGCAACGGAGGCTGTCCATGACCATGCTGCTATCCCCTGGAACCTTCGCGGCGCTGAACGCGCCGCCGCCGGCGCCGGCCGGGCAACTGTTCGACATGCTGGCTGAGATGGTGGACCAGCTCAGCCAGGTCCTGGAGGCGGAGCTGGCCGCCCTGGCCGAACGCCGCATGAAGGTGTTCCAGGGCCTGCAGGCCGATAAGGCGCGGCTTGCCGCCGACTATCACAAGCTGCAGCAGGCGCTGCGCAAGGACCCGTCCTCGCTGCGCGACGCCCCACCCGAGCGGCGCGACCAGTTCGCCCGGAAGATGCAGGCATTCCAGGCCCTGCTGGAGCGCAACATGCGCCGCATCAAGGCGGCGATGAGCGCCGGCGAGCGGGTGTTCGGCGCCATGAAGGAGGCGATGCAGAAGAAGCGCGACGAGACCGCGGTCTACACCGCCACCGGCGCCCTCGGCCGGCCCAAGGCCTATGGCGCCCAGCCCGCCATCTCGGTCGCGATCAACCGAAAGTTCTGACCCCTTTCCGCGCGTCTCGCGGTCCGTGAAGGCCGGCGGTGTTGGACACCGCCGGCCTTCGGCGTTTCAGGGCCGCCGCTGCGGGACGGGCCGAAATTGCCGCGAAGGATCGGCAGATCTTGCCGACCCGGCCCCGCAATCCCCTCCCCCGGCATCACGAACACCGCATTTAATCGTTTAATATCAATTGGTTATGCGTTTTCGCGGTCTGGCACGCCGGGTGCTCAAGGAAGACTGCGGCCCGCACGGGTCGTTGTGCAGAAACGGCCCTTCGGCCGCGACCAAACAAGGAGCTGACCCATGGCCGCCGGTTCGAATTCGATCAACACCAATCCCAGCGCGATGGTGGCGCTGCAGAACCTGAACTCCATCAACAAGAGCCTGGACTCGACGCAGAACCGCGTGTCGACCGGCTACAAGGTGAACAACGCGGTCGAGAACGCCTCGTCCTTCGCCATCGCGCAGGGGCTTCGCGCCGAGCTCAAGGCCTATGAGGCGGTGAGCCAGGGCCTGGCGAACTCGCGCGGCGCCTCCAGCGTGGCGCTGTCGGCGGCGACCTCGATCTCCGATCTTCTGGGCGACATCCAGAAGAAGGTGACGGAGGGGATGAATGCGGCCAACACGACGGGCCAGCAGGCGATCCTGAACACCGACTTCCAGAACCTGGTGACCCAGGTCAACCAGTTCATCACCAACGCCGTCTATAACGGCCGCAACCTCTTGTCGACCGGCTCGGACTCGGTGTCGGTGATCGCCAACATCGACGGCTCGACCCTGAAGATCCGCTCGGCCTCGAACGCCGGCAACGCGGCGACGACGAACTTCGCGGCGGCGGTGACGCTGGCGACCACGACCAACGCGGCCGAGGCGCTGTCGAAGACGGTGGCGATGATCGCCTCGATCGGCACGCTGCTGGGCCAGCTCGGCGCCGACACCCGCACCGTCGACTTCCAGGACGACTTCATCGGCAAGCTGTCGGACGCCACCGAGACCGGCCTCGGCGCCATCGTGGACGCCGACCTGGCGAAGGAATCGGCGAAGCTCCAGGCCCTGCAGGTGCAGCAGCAGCTCTCCGTGCAGACCCTGAACATCGCCAATGGCCGGCCGCAGATCCTGCTTGGCCTGTTCCAGTAGCCTCTTTCGGTGTAGGGTTCCTGCCTTGATCCTCTGGCCAAACAGGGGGATCCGGGTAAGAAAGCGGGGAGTTGGCTTATGCAGGAAAATCTGGTCCGCATCTCCGTGACGCCCGGAGAGCGGGTGGTGATCAACGGGGCGGTCGTGATGCTCGGCGAGGACGGAAAGTCCCTGTACGTGGCCGAGGACGCCCAGTACCTGACCGCGGACAACATGATCCGCCAGGAGGATGCCACCACGCCGGCGAAGAAGATCTACTTCTATCTTCAGCTCATGTTCATGGACCCGGAGAACTACGAGCAGCACTATGTGCCCCTGATGGACCGCATGATCGACCTGCTGCAGGCAACGACGCTGCAGGCCGTGCGCGACAACCTGATGGTGATCCTGCGCCTGGTGCAGCAGCGGCAGTTCTACGACGCGATCGAGGCCTGCCAGCAGCTGGTGATCTTCGAGCAGGAAGTGTTGCGCCAGTTCCAGGGCAGCGCCGGCTAGCAGGGCGGTCAGCATGCAGGGCTACGCCGCCTATGCCAAGACCGCCCGTACCACCGAGACCCCACGCAGCGTCGAACACAGGCTGCTGGGCGAGGTGACGGCCGATCTGATGGCCGCGGACCGTTCGCCGGGCAACCGCCGCAAGCTCCTGGATGCCGTGCTGCGCAACAAGAAGATGTGGGACACCTTCCTCATCGAGCTGTCGGACGCGGCCAATCAGCTGCCCAAGGAAACCCGGGCGGGGCTGCTCAGCATCGGCATCTTCGTGAACCGCGAGACCGCGCGCGTGCTGGAGAACCAGACCGACCCGAAGGTCCTGATCGAGATCAACCAGACCATCATGCAGGGCCTGCGCTGAGGCCCTGATGGCCGCGGCCGAAGGGCTTCTGCAGCAGGCAATCGCCCGCCACCGCGCCGGCCATCCGGCACTTGCCGTGCCGCTCTATCGCGCCGTGCTGGCGGGCACCGGCGACGATCCCGCGGTGCGCCACCTGCTGGGATTCGCGCTGCTCCAGATCGGGGCCGCCGGCGAGGCCGAGCCGGAACTGGCCGCCGCCGTTGCCGCCCGGCCGGCGGAAGCCGCCTGGCG
>CAZEQG010000055.1:0-10628 GCA_964514295.1 uncultured Alphaproteobacteria bacterium | reverse complement strand
CGCCGTCTTGCTCGCCGCCACCCGCCTATGGGCCCAGTTTGAGTCCACGACCTAGTTCCGCCCGGCCGGTTCCGGGCGGCGCTCGGCGCGGGTCGCGGCTTCGGCGCTGCCGCGCGAGCCGTCATCCATCGGCAGGCGGTGCCGCTCGATGAAGGCGGTGGCGCGGGGGTCGATGGGCGGCAGCTCGCCATCCAGCATCGCGGCCCAGTGGAACTCGGCGTCGCGGGTCTGCCAGTAGGGCAGGCGGGCGAATTTCTCGTGCGCCAGATCCTTGATCGCGCCGAGCTCCGCCGGTCCGGCCTCGCCCAGGCGGCGCTGGAGATAGTAGATCAGGCAGGTGATCGAGGGATTGTCGAGATAGGCGGTCTGCAGGGCATCAAGCCAGCGGATGGCGTTTACAATGCGCGGCCGGCTGTCGGTGAACAGGGCCGGCATCCGCAGGAAATTGGCCAGGTTGTTGAAGGTGAACCAGATTTCCTTCAGCTGCTCGCGGCTGGGCGTGATCGAGGGGGAAAGGTCGAACACGTCCCAGCCGGTGGCGATCCCGTCGCTGCGCTCGAAGCGGGTGAAGGCGCCGGCCCGCACCGGGTTGTAGTTCAGTGTCGTGGAGCGGTCGCGCAGTGTCTCCTCGCCCTCCTCGTCGGCGGCGACGCGCGCGTAGGCGACATAGGCATCGGTGTTCTTCAGCGGCTGGAAGGTGAAGAAGTTGTTCCAGTCCAGCCGCGCCCGCATGCCGACCTTCAGGCTGTCGAGCATCTGCCCGAACCGCTCCCCCGGCAGGCCGAGGATGAAATTTACGATGTAGTAGATGTCGGGCACCGACTTCGACATGTCGGCAAAGCGCGCGAAACGGTCGAGGGAGGCCGGCTTGCGGATGATCCGCAGCATGTCCTCGTTGCCGCTCTCCAGGCCCACGGTGAAGCCCTGGCAGCGGCTGTCGGCCATCGCCCGCAGCAGTTCGGGCGTCACCGCCGCCGCGATCAGCCCGTTGTTGGCGCACCAGGTGGCCTCGGGCAGGCGCCGCGCGATCTCGCCGAACAGGGCGAGCGCGTTGTCGCGGTCGTAGAGCAGGTCGTCGTCGAGCCACTCGAAATGGCGCACGCCGTGGCGTTCCCACAGCATCGCCATCTCGTCCACCACGGTTGCGGGCGTGCGCACCCTGACCGAGCGGCCATTGAAGTTGCGCACCGAACAGAAGGTGCAGTGGGCACGGCAGCCGCGGCGCGACAGGATGGTGGCGAAGGGCACCTCGGTGCCGCGCATGCGCGAGAAGTTGTTCAGCGCGCCGTAGCGGTGATAGCTGCCGATGTCGATCTTGGCGTATTCGTCCGTGATGTCGAGCTCGACATCGCCGCCGGTGGTCAGCGCCGTGGTCGCCACCTCGCCATCGGCAAGGAAGCTGAGGTTTTCGGGCAGCAGCGGGCGCTCGCCGCGGAGATAGGCGTAGAACTGGTGCAGCGGCCTTTCGCCCTCGTTCGAGAATACGAGGTCGGCCCGGCACTCCCGCAGCAGCCGCTCGGGATCGGCCGTGGCCCCGACCCCGCCCACCGCCAGCGCCAGCTCGGGGCGGGAGTCCTTGACATGGTGGCAGATGTCGACGAGCTGGGCGTAGGTCGAATCGAACATGAAGGAGACGCCGACGAAGGGCCGCCGGAACCGCTCCAGGGTGCGGTCCAGCGCCTGCCGCCAGGCCCGGTCGAGATCCGCGCCCTCCTGCTGGGCGGCCTTAAGCACCTCGATGTTGAGGTCGACGATGGCGCTCTCCACCCCGACCTCGCGCAGGGCGGCGGCGAGATAGAGAAGGCCCTGCGGCGGATAGCTGAAATAGCCGCGATTGCGCGCCACCCGATGCTCGACCCGCGACGGCGGAGCCTGGGGTATCTGCACCAGCACCACGCCATCATCGAAGTCGTAGCGCGCCAGCAGCTCATCGAAGGCGGCACGCTGGCGATCGACCGCAAGGACCGCATCCGGCGATGCGAGGGGGCGCAGTTGGACGGTCATCTTGCGCTATGGGAGGACATAGGCCGGCACGCCAGTCAAGCCCTTCCGACGGTGCGGGCCAGCCTGTCGACAATGGTGTCGTAGGGGGTGATCGCCAGCCCGGTGGCGGCGATGATCTTGCCATTGCTCATGCTTGAGTTGAGCGGCCGGGGCTCGGCCGAAGGAAAATCGGCCAGCCGGCGCGCCACCACCGGCGCCTGCACCGGGCGGTGGCGTCCGACCGCCGCGATCAGCAGGCGCAGCAGCTCGATCCGCCGGATCGGCCGCTCCCCGGCCAGGTGAAAGATGCCCGAATGGCCGCCTTCGATCAGCCGGGCCATGCCCTCGGCGGCGTCGGGAAGGCAGGCCGGCGAGATGATCTGGTCTGCCGCGCATTCGATCGAGGCACCGGCCCCGATCGCCGCCAGCCACCCCGAATAGCCGGTCGCATCATCGCCGCCGCCACCGAACACCCGCGCCAGCCTCACCGTCAGGAAGGGGCGGCCGGCGGCCTCGAGGAAGACCTCCACCTCGCGCTTCTGGCGCCCATAGGCAAAGCATGGCTGCGGCACATCGGTCTCGACGAAGGGCCGGTCGGTCGGCTGGCCGAACACCGCCTCGCTGGACGCGAACACCGGCACCAGCCCCAGGCGCAGGCAGTCGTCGATCACGCGCAGGCAGGAATCCCGGTTCAGCGCATCGGCCGCCGCGATGTCGCGGGCCACCGCATTGGGGTTGGCGTTGGCATGCAGGATGACGCAGTGGCTGGCGCCCTCAAGCGCCGGCCCCAACCCGGCCAGGCGGTCGGTCAGGGCGTCGAAGCGGTATCCCCCCGCCACCGGCGTGCGATGGAACAACGGCACTGCCCTGGCGCCGAGCCGCCGTGTCAGCGCCCGGCCGATATAGCCGGCGGCACCGGTGACGATGACCCTGCCTGCCGCCATCACGGCCGTGACAGATAGTTCAGCACGACCTTCCGGCAGATGTCCTCGGCCGGCGTCAGGGTGAAGCCGAGTGCCTGGACCAGCTTGTCGGGACGCATCGACACGTCCTTCGGGCGGGGTTCGGGCAGGTTGAAATCGTCGATGCTGCACGGCTCCACCCGGGGGTCGATGGTGCGGTGCCGGCCAAGCTCGTCCAGCAGCATCCGCAGCAGCTCGTCGCGGGCATAGGCCCGCGGCCCGCACAGGTGGTAGAGCCCGGTCAGCCCGCGATCGGCGGCCGCCACGCAGGCGCCCACCACATCGTCGACGAACACGGGCGAGAAGATCTGGTCGGTGGCAATCCGGATCAGCCGGCCGGCCAGCACCGCCGCGATCCAGCCGGTGAACAGCTTGTCGTTGTCGGCGCTGTCGCCATAGACCTTGCCCAGGCGCATCACGGTCCACCGGGCGGCCGGGTGCACGGTTGCCAGATAGTGCTCGATCAGCAGCTTCTGGCGGCCGTAGAGCATGATCGGATTGGCGATGTCGCGCTCGGTGCTGAGGTGGCGCGAGCCGTCGAACACGCTCTCGCTTGAGGTGAAGGTGAAGGGGATGTCCCAGTCGACCAGCCGGTCGATCACCCTGGCCGTGCTCTCAACATTGAGGGCATGCGAGCGCGCGGGATCGCTGGCGCAGGAATCCGGGTGGGTGTCGCCGTAGAAGATCATCGCGTGGCGGATGGCGCGCCGGTCGGGGATGATCGCGCCGAGGTCCTGGGTCAGGGCATCGAAATAGAGGCCGTCCGCTCGCGGCTGGCGGAAATAGGTGCCAAGCACCGCGTCGGGACCCAGCCGTTCCACCATCCGCCGGCCAACGAAGCCGCAGGCGCCGAGCACCAGGATCTTTTTCGTCATCGTCCCTGTTCCGGTTTCAGCCTGGCGGCGGATCGAAGAACTTCGGCTCGATCTCGGGCGTGTGCGGCAGCACCAGCCGGTTCGTCTTGTTCGGCGGCACCACCAGGTTGGGCCGCCAGGCCGGCGTGTCGGGCGTGCGCTCGAGCATGAAGCGGGCGGCCGCCTGCAGCTCGGCGACCGAGCACTTGATGAGCCGCGACCCCTCGGGCGAGCGCTGTATCGCCTTCTCCCACAGCAGATCGGCCTCCAGCAGCGCGCGCTGGCGCAGGCGCCGGCCATCGGGCAGCACCAGGGTCTGGGTCAGCAGGTACTGCTCCTCGCACAGCGGCGACCACGCCTCCAGCGCTTCGGTGATCACCGCCGGCAGGCCGAGCGCACCCATCAGGCAGGTGGCGCCGGCCGAGCCGGTGATGCCAAAGCGCGCCCGCGCGCAGGCCAGCGCCTGGAGGCGGGTCGAATCGGGGATGCGGGCCAGATCGACGAAACCCTTGCGCGGCGTGAACGGCCGCATCTCCGGATGGCCGAGGCGCACCACCTGGCCGCCCAGCTCGTCGATGATGTAGTTGGCCAGCGCCTCATAGTTGGCGGGCGAGCTGTCGCGATTGGTGACGAAGGCCTTATGCTTGTAGGTGGACTCGCGGTAGTGGATCACCGCGAACCACTTGTCGGGCGAAAGCCCGAGCCGCAGCAGGGCCGAATGAAGCTTGGGCTCGTTCACCGGGTGCACCCGCAGGCACTCGTTGCCCAGCCCCCAGGTGAAGGGCCCCCCGATCATGCGCGGCGACAGGATGCAGTCCTGCCAGCGCAGGTCTTGCGGATCCCAGAAGGGCCGCCCGCCGAACACATCGATCGGAACCCCCTCGCGGGTCTTCGGGTGCATCACCTCGAACGGGTAGGGGTAGAGCGAGACGAGGTCGTTCTTGAAGGGGCGGCTCTTGCGATAATAGAAGGTCATCAATGCATGATCGAAGCGCGCCTGGATGCGCGCGGCGATCAGCAGCGCATGACAGACTTCCCCGAAGGAGTCGCTCAGGATCGGCATGAGAATCTTGAACGGCCGGCGTTCCGATCGGCCGGCGCCGAGATAGGTCGACTTCAGCCAGCTGAAGCGATACTCCGCTGGTTCGTCCGGTATCCTGGCGGGTTCTGCGGCCGGTGCGGAATTGTTCTGAGGGGCATCCTGTTCCAAAGCGCTCTACTCAGCTATATCGGCGGCCGCGGCCGCGCCAGGTGATCTGCAGGATCGAGCGCTCGCCCTCATAGACATAGCCACCGCGATGAACGCCGCGGGTGTCGAACAGCACGCAATCGGCCTCGCGGCTGAAGAACAGCTTTTCGGTCTGGAGCAGATGGGCGAGCGCGGATGAATCGTCCGGCATGTCGCTGCCGAAATCGATCTTCTTCTGATAGCCGGGCGGCAGCGCCGCGAAGCGGGCGCGGCGATCGGCGCAGCGCGGCGTGCTGCCATTGAACTCCTCGGCGGCCGCGCGGATCGCCAGCTCCTCCATCGACGGCACATCGTAGTTGGAGCCAAGGCAGTAGCCGAAGGCCCCTTCGGCGAGCGTGTTGACCTCGCTCAGATAGATGATCACCTTGATGTCGAAGTAGCATTTGGCGTCGATGTGCAGCCCCCGCCCGACCGATGCCGGCCTGCCGTCGTCGAAGCCGCGCAGCTGCCACTGCGTCGCCGTGTCGCGCGCATCGGCCACCTTGTACATCACGGTCGCCAGCGGCGCCTCCAGCGTGCCCATGTAGTCACGCGCCATCTCGCCCCAGCGATAGGTGTTGAACAGCGAGAACAGCACCCGACCCGCCTCCTGGAAGCGGCCCTGGGCCAGTTCGGCCACCGGCATCCGGAACACATTGTCGGTGCCGGAGCGGTACTGCGGCAGCCGGCGCTGGGCGTGCAGCACCTCCAGATGCGGCCGGGAGACCTCCAGCAGCGCCGCCTTCTCGGCCGCCGACAGCTTGAAGCCGGTGATGCCGTCGCGCAGGAAGCGGCCCATCGGGCTGTCCTCGTCCCGCTGCGGATGGTCGCGGCGCGGATAGGCCCAGGCGACCGCCTGGCGCTGCGGGGTGTCGGCGATCGCCTGCTGGCGCATGAAAGCTTCCATGCGCTGCAACTCGGCCGCCTTGGCCCGCTCGAACTCGGCGATCAGCCCGGCCCGCACCTCGGGCGCAGGCGCCGGGTAGAGCCGGCCGTAATCGGGACTGTTCGCATAGTCGACCTCGTAGCCCACCATGTCCCCTACCTCCTGGCTGCCGCCGGGTCCGGTCCGAGATAGCGGAACCAGTCGGCGGTCGCGGCGTTGATGGCCTCCACGGTCCACACCGGCGCATCGCGCCAATAGTCTATGGCGGCCAGCAAGCGTGCCACACCTTCCTCGAAACCGACCTGCGGCATCCAGTCCAGTTCGGCCCGGATGCGCGTCGTGTCGGCGTGGGTCACGTCGGGCTCGCCCGGGCGCTTGGGGATGTGCACCACCTCGCGCTGGCCGAGCAGGGAGACCAGATGGTTCACGCTGACCGGCCGGCCGGCGCCGACATTGTAGATCCGGCCGGCGACCGCCGCATCGCCCGCCATCATGAAGGCGCGGGCGACATCGGTCACGAATACGAAATCGCGGGTCTGGCTGCCGTCGCCGACGATGGTCAGGGGTTTGCCGGCCAGCATCTGCGCCAGGAACACGCCGAACACCGCGCCATAGGAGCCGCTGGTGCGCGCCCGCGGGCCGTAGACGTTGAACAGCCGCAACGCCACCGTGGCGATGCCGTAGACCCTGCCCCAATGCAGCGCCAGGCACTCGCCGAGATACTTGGTCAGCGCATAGGGGTAGCGGGTGTCGATCGGTGCCGTCTCGGGCGTGGGGATCTGCTCGGCAAGCCCGTAGCAGGAGGAGGAGGCGGCATAGACCACCCGCTTCACGCCGGCCGCGCGGGCCGCCTGCATCACCGCGAAGGTGCCGTCGACATTGGCGCGGAAATAGCGCTCCGGTTCCTGGATCGAGGGCACGATGTCGGCCAGCGCGGCGAGGTGGAACACCCTTTCCACCCCCTGCATGGCGCCGGACAGTGCCGCTTCATCGTTGATGTCGGCGTGGATCAGGCTGAAGGAGGGGGTGGTGCGGTGCTGCTCAAGGTTGCGCGGGCCGCCGGTCGCGAAGTTGTCGATCGCCCGCACCGTCCGTCCGGCGGCGATCAGCGCGTCGACCAGGTGGCTGCCGATGAAGCCGGCACCGCCGGTGACAAGGTCGATGGACATCCGGCCTCAGCCCATCGACAGTTCGACCGGCGAGGCGTACTCGCCCGAGATGCTCTGCGGCGACAGCGGCGGCTCGTCCCAGACATTGCAGTTGGCGCAGATCGAGATGTCGGCCTTGCGGTTCTCCAGGTGCAGGCGGCGGCGCTCGGCCATCACCGCCGACCGCCACACCTCGGCAATCGAATGGTCGCGCACGTTGCCGGTCGGGAACTTGTTGTTGTAGTCGACGTTGCACAGCGGCACGTCGCCATTGCCGAAGATCACCAGCAGCGACCACAGGGCAACGCAGGGCAGGTTCGGCTCATAGGACCCGGCGATCGGCTTGAAGCCCTGGAGCTGGCCGCCCCAGTTGAAGATGTGATGGAAGTAGATGCGGTCGGTCGGCTGCAGGTGCTGCTTCCAGAACGCCTCATAGGCCGGCCATTCGTCGTGGTTGCTGTCCTGGCGGATCATGCGCATCCAGATCCGCGTCTGCGGGCGGATGCGGTCGCGCAGCCGGGCGAAGCGCAGGGCGTTCTCCAGCACCTCCTCGAACTTCAGGCGGACGCGGATCGATTCGAACACGTCCTTGTTCAGGCTGTCGATCGACATGATGATCACGTCGAGGCCCGCCTCCAGCATCGCCTTGGCGCGCTCCTCGTTGAGCAGGGCGACATTGGTGCTGATCGAAACCTGGCGGACGCCGCCTTCCTTAAGGATGGCGCAGCGGTCGGGCAGCTTGCGGTCGAGCAGCGGCTCGCCGTCGCGGTAGAGGCTGACCCGCTTCACCTGATCGGCATGCGCAATCACGTCCTCGGCGATCTTGCGGAACAGGTCCATCTTCATGGTGGGCGTATGGCGCTGCCAGTCGTCGATGGTGCACATCGGGCAGCGGGCATTGCAGGCGTTCACCGTCTCGATCTCGATGAAGCGCGGGTAGGACAGCAGGTCCTCATAGCGCTCCTGCGGGCTGATGCGGCGGCGCAGGTAGGAATGCGCGCGGTCAACTTCCAGCGTCATCGCTTCAGCCCTCGAAGGCGCGGGCAAGCCCCGCGACATAAGTGTCGAGCGCGGCGGCGTCGCTGCCGTCCGGCGCCCAGGGTGCCCATTGGCTGTCGCCCTCGCCGGTGAAGGGGCCGGGCTTGTTCTCGTGATAGATCACCGGATCGCTGAGCGGCATCACGGCGTGATACATGTCGGCGCCGACCCGGAAGATGTCGCCGGCGCCCAGGCGCGCCGCTTCGGCGAGAGTGCCGTCGGCCTCGAAGATGGCGACGCCCAGCACCCCCTCGATCACATGGAAGCACTCGCCCTTGCCGGCGTGGCGGTGGGGCCGGTAGTAGCGGCCCTGGCGCTCCAGGATGATCATGTCGTGGTGATCGGCAGCGGGCCCGTCATGCAGGCACAGCCGCACGTTGCGGCCCTGGCGTGCCGCCGACACCTGCTTCAGCTCCTCGATCAGCGCGCGGTCGACCCGGACCGGCCGCTCGCGGCAGAAGAAGGACACCGACTTGGCCCCCATGTCCTCGACCAGGCGGCCGGGAGACGGGTTCAGCAGCGAGACGCGGGATGGCACCATGGCAGTCGTTTATCGCGTGCGCCGGCCGAGGTAAAGCCGGCAGGTCACTCGAAATAGATGAAGCCGAGATCGCCGCGATAGCCGGAATGCCGGGCGAACCAGCGCCACTCCGCCGGCGAGAAGAAGGTCTCGCAGGTCAGCTGCCAGTACAGAAGGTTCGCCTTCTCACGCTCGTCGCGATAGGATTCGACGCAGACATAACCCGGCCCCCGGGCCACGCGCTGCATCTCGGCAAAGGCGGCATACAGCTCGTCGATGCGCAGGTTGTGGAACACGTTCAGCGAATAGACGAAGTCAAACTGCGCATCCGCCCAGGGCAGCCGGGTGCAGTTGCCGACCGCAAGCCGGCCGTGCAGCTCCGGCTTCGCATGGGCGATGCCATAGTGCGAGATGTCGATTCCCGCCACCACCAGCCCCGGCACCACCTGCGTGAACTCGTAGAGCAGGAAGGCCTTGCCGCAGCCGATGTCGAGCACCCGGTCGCCCGCCTTAAGGCCATAGTGGCGGGCCATCGCTTCGGCCACGGGGCGCCAGCGCCCGTCATAGCGGTAGCCGCCATAGCCGTATTTGCGGTCGCCGTCCCAGTAGTCGAACCCCCAGCGCTTGGCCACCGTGGCGCATTCGGCCTTGTCGTGCTCGACCACCCGCTGGACATAGTCGCGCCGGGTGCGGGAGTGGACGGCGGCCAGGAAGTCGGGCGCCTCCATGCTAGGCCACCCCCGTCAGGCCGGCGCCGGGCGGGGCCGCCGCCGCCACCAGGTCGCTGACCAGGAAAATGTCCTCGACCCGGGCGATGCCGGCGTCGTCGCGGAGTGCCAGGTTCTCCAGCGCGAAATGCAGATCCGCGCCGGCATCCAGCACCCGCCGGTAGACCTCGCGCCGGCGGGCCGGTACCGCCGGCATCATGAACAGGCTGAAGGCGATCACCCCGTTGAGGCGCGGCAGTTCCGCCAGCACCGTCTCCAGCATCATGTAGCAGGCCGGCATGGCGTATTCGGTGGCCGACAGGAGATAGGCAAGGCCGTTGCGCTGCGCATAGTCGCGCACCACCAGGTTCTGCACATGCTGCGGCCAGTCCATGCCGCGGATCTGCCGGCTGGCGATGTAGCCGCGATGGCCGTGCCGGCTCATTCGCTGAAGCCGGAAGGCAGGCGGTATTCCATGCCGATGCGGGTGGCGGGGCGGATGGTGATCGGCTCGAAGAACTCGCCGAGCCGCTTGCCGCGATAGGGCGACAGCAGGCTCTTGAAGCGGCAGTTGGTGGTCCAGCGGGTTTCCGGCACGCGGTTCACGACATTGCCATGCATCAGGTTCTGGCTGAACAGCAGCACCTCGCCATAGCGGATGTCGATCCAGCGCAGCTCCGGCTCGATCTCGGCGAACAGGTCGTCGGTGCTGCGCCGGTCGAAGCGCCGGCCCATCTCGGCCTGCAGCCTGGCATCGGCAGCGGCCGGCAGGATGAACATGCTCTTGGTCTGGAAACAGTCGACGAAGGGGATCCACAGCACCACCTCGAACGGCGAATCGCCGTCCCAGACATCGGCGTGGACCGGCAGGAGGGAGCTGTCATCCTCCGGCATCTGGATCGACAGGTTGACCCGGCGCTGCATCGCCAGCTCGTTGCCGACCAGGGCATGGATCGCCTGGCGGGCGGTGGCGAAATAGGCCGGGCGCAGCCAGGGGGCGGCGTTGAGGCCGTTGAACACCTTCAGGCGCAGGTCGTTGAGGCGCGGCGGCGCCACCAGCTTGTGTATGCCGTTGAGGAAGGCGGCGATGTCGTTGGGCGGTGCGACGCCCAGCGCCGCGGCCGCCAGCCGGGCGATCTCGGCGCGGATGCGGTCGAGCGCGCCCAGGTCCTCAGCCGGCAGGATGACATAGCCATCGCCCTGGAAGCGGGCGCCGAGGGCCTCCTCCTCGGGCGTGGCGAAGGTCCAGCCCGTGGCGTCGGCGGTCGCCGCCGCGTCAGCCATGGCCTCCGCCGCGTGCCG
>CAZEQG010000054.1:0-11065 GCA_964514295.1 uncultured Alphaproteobacteria bacterium | reverse complement strand
GGCCCTGGCGGACGGCCGCCCGGCGCAGCTTGCGCTGGGGCCGGCCGGCGCGGCCAGGCTGGAGATCATGCCGCGGCCAGCCACCCGGGCGATTCTTGCCGCGATCGATGGCCGGCGCCCGCTCGCCGAGATCGCCCCCGATCCCGGCACGCAGGCCGACTGGCTGGACCTCTACGCCCGGCTGAATGCCCATGACCTGCTGCTGCTGCGCCAGCGCGCGGCCGATCCCATCCCCGACCTGGCGGAGTGAGCATGAGCGCGGAGACCCATTTCGGCGTAGTGCCGGCCGACACCCTGAAATCGATGTCCGGCCTGGAGTTCCTGACGGCGATGCTGGAGGGCCGCCTGCCGGCGCCGCCCATCTGCGAGGTGATGGATTTCCGCGCGCAGGAGGTGGCGGCGGGGCGGGTGGTGTTCATCGGCCATCCCGGCCACCGCCACTTCAATCCGATCGGCTCCGTCCATGGCGGCTATGCCGCGACGCTGCTGGATTCGGCGATGGGCTGTGCGGTGCAGTCCACCCTGCCGCGCGGCACCGGCTACACCACGCTGGAGTTCAAGGTTCACTTCATCCGGGCGCTCGGCACCGACAGCGCGCCGGTGCGCGCGGAGGGAAGCGTGATCCAGTCCGGCCGCCGGGTGGCCGTCGCCGAGGCCAGGCTGACCGATGCCCGCGGCCGCCTGTGCGCCACCGCCACCACCACCTGCCTGGTCTTTGCGCTGTAGCGCCCCGGCCGCTTACGCCTCCAGCGCCTTCACGATGTCTTCGGTCATCTTCTTGGCGTCGGCGAACAGCATCATGGTGTTGTCGCGGTAGAACAGCTCGTTCTCCACCCCGGCATAGCCCGAGGCCATGGAGCGCTTCACGAACAGCACGGTCTTGGCGCGCTCGACCTCCAGGATCGGCATGCCGTAGATGGGCGAGGTGGGATCGGTCTTGGCGGCGGGGTTCGTCACGTCGTTGGCGCCGATGACATAGGCCACGTCGGCGGCGCCGAAGTCGCGGTTCACGTCCTCCATCTCGAAGACCTCGTCATAGGGCACATTGGCTTCGGCCAGCAGCACGTTCATGTGGCCTGGCATGCGCCCGGCAACGGGGTGGATCGCGTATTTCACGCTCACCCCCTCCTTCTTCAGGATGTCGGCCATCTCGCGCAGCGCGTGCTGCGCCTGCGCCACGGCCATGCCATAGCCGGGTACCACGATGACCGAGCCGGCATTCTTCATGATGAAGGCGGCGTCTTCGGCCGAGCCCTGGCGGATCGTCCGGTCGCCGGTGGCACCGGCGGCGGCCGCCGCCGTCTCGCCGCCGAAGCCGCCGAGAATGACGTTGAAGATCGAGCGGTTCATCCCCTTGCACATGATGTAGCTGAGGATGGCGCCCGAGGAGCCGACCAGCGCCCCGGTGACGATCAGCAGGCTGTTCTCCAGCGTGAAGCCGATGCCGCAGGCAGCCCAGCCGGAATAGCTGGTGAGCAGCGACACGACGACCGGCATGTCCGCCCCGCCGATCGGCAGGATCAGCAGCAGCCCGAGCAGCAGCGAGACCGCGACGATGGCCCAGAACTGCGTCGGCGACTGCTCGATGCAGAACCACACCACCAGCCCCAGCAGTACCAGGCCGAGCGCGGCGTTCAGCGGGTGCTGGCCGGTGAAGACCAGCGGCTTGCCGGTGACCAGCCCCTGCAGCTTGCCGAAGGCGACGACCGAGCCGGTGAAGGTGATGGCCCCGATGGCGGTGCCGAGCGCCATCTCGATCAGGCTCGATACCTTGATCGCGCCGCTGCTGCCGATGCCATAGGCCTCCGGCGTGTAGAAGGCGGCGCCGGCGACGAACACCGCGGCCAGCCCGACCAGGCTGTGGAAGGCGGCCACCAGCTGGGGCAGCGCCGTCATCTGGATGCGCAGGGCCGCGACCGTGCCGATCGCCCCGCCGACCACGATGCCGGCAACGATCCAGGTGTAGGACACGACCCCCGGCTGGGCGAGCGTGGTGAGGATGGCGATGACCATGCCGGCGATGCCGAAGTAATTGCCGGAGCGCGAGGATTCCGGGCTCGACAGGCCGCGCAGCGCCAGGATGAACAGGACGGATGCGATCAGGTAGAGGATCGCCGAAGCGGTTTCGCCCATGGTCGCCCCCTACTTCTTCTTCTTGAACATCTGCAGCATGCGCTGCGTCACGATGAAGCCGCCGAAGATGTTGACCGAGGCCAGCACCACGGCGACGAAGCCGAACACCTTCGACAGGTGCATCTCGCCGGGGCCGGCGGCGATCAGGGCGCCGACGATGATCACCGAGGACACGGCGTTGGTCACGCTCATCAGCGGCGAATGCAGGGCCGGCGTCACCCGCCAGACCACGTAGTAGCCGACGAAGCAGGCCAGCACGAACACCGTCAGCCCGAAGATGGTGGGATCGACGCCATGGCTGGCGGCGGCCTGGGCCGGGGTGGCGGCGGCCTGGCTTGCCGTCTCGGCGGCCAGGCGCGAGGCCTTGGCGGCGAGCGCGAGCGCATCGGAGGCAAGCTCGGCGGCCCGCCCGGTCAACTGGTCGAGCGACATTGGTTCAGCCCTCCGCCTTCGGCTGGAACTGCGGGTGGACGATCGCCCCGCCAACGGTCAGCAGCGTGCCCTTCACCACCTCGTCCTCGCGGTTGATGGCCAGCGCCGTCCTGTCCTTGCTCAGGATGGTCTGCAGGAAGGTCCACAGGTTGCGGGCGTACAGCATGCTGGCATCGACGGCGATGCGGCCCGGCACGTTGAGGTGGCCGACGATCTTCACCCCGTGCTTCTCCACCACCTTGCCCGGCTCCGACAGCGGGCAGTTGCCGCCCTGCTCGACCGCGAGGTCGACGATCACGCTGCCCGGCTTCATGGTCGCCACCATGTCCTCGCTGATCAGCACCGGCGCCTTGCGCCCGGGGATCAGCGCCGTGCAGATGGCGATGTCCTGCTTGCGGATGGTCTCGGCGATCAGGGCCGCCTGCTTGGCCTGATAGGCCGCCGACATGGGCTTGGCGTAGCCGCCCGCGGTCTGCGCCTGCTGGAACTCCTCGTCCATCACGGCGACGAAGCTGGCGCCCAGGCTCTCCACCTGCTCCTTGGTGGCGGGGCGAACGTCGGTCGCCGACACGATGGCGCCCAGCCGCCTGGCCGTGGCGATCGCCTGCAGCCCGGCGACGCCGACGCCGAACACCATGACGCGCGCCGGCGGGATGGTGCCGGCCGGCGTCATCATCATCGGAAAGGCGCGGCCGAACTCGGAGGCGGCGTCCAGCACTGCCTTGTAGCCGGCAAGGTTCGCCTGGCTCGACAGCACGTCCATCGACTGCGCCCGGGTGATGCGCGGCATCAGCTCCATGGCGAAGGCGGTGACACCCTGCGCGGCGAGCCTTTGCGTGGTTTCCGCCTCGGCATAGGGGGCGAGCATGGCGACCAGCACGGCGCCCTTGGGCAGCAGCGCCACCTCCTCGGCCGCCGGACCGCGCACCTTCAGCACGATGTCGGCATCCTTGAGGACCGCCTTGGCGTCCCGCGCGATGGTGGCGCCGGCCTCCTTGTATGCCTCGTCAGGGAAGGCGGCGCCGGCGCCGGCACCCTTCTCGACCGCGACCGACAATCCGGCCGCGACCATCTTCTTCACCGTCTCGGGCACCGCGGCGACCCGCGTCTCGCCCGCCCGCCGTTCCTTCGGAACCGCCACCTTCATCGGCCGACCACCCCGCTACTGCCGTCCCACCCGGGGAGCACGGGTCCTTCTGCCGCATCGGGGCGCCCGGCACAAGCCCGGCCGCGCTGGACCTGGGGCGCGTCCTTTGCTAGGGCTGCGGCCGCACAAGCGGAGGATGCGCGGCATGGACATGAAGGGGCAGGTCGCCATCGTCACCGGCGGCGGGTCGGGGCTGGGAGCGGGCACCGCGCGGCGGCTGGCGGCTGGCGGGGCGAAGGTTGCGGTGCTGGACGTGAACGTCGAGGGCGTGCGCAGCGTCGCCGACGACATCCACGGCCTTGCCATCCGCTGCGACGTGGCGAGCGAGGCCGACGCGACGGCCGCCGTCGCCCAGGTCAGGGCCCAGCTCGGCCGGCCGCGGATCCTGGTGAACTGCGCCGGCATCGCCCCGGCCAGCCGCATCCTCGGCCGCGACGGGCCGCACGGGCTCGACCTGTTCCGCCGCGTCATCGAGGTGAACCTGATCGGCACCTTCAACATGATGCGGCTGGCCGCCCAGGAGATGCAGGCGCTGGAGCCGCTGGCCGATGGCGAGCGCGGCGTGATCATCTCGACCGCGTCGGTCGCCGCCTTCGAGGGGCAGGTGGGGCAGGCGGCCTATGCCGCCTCCAAGGGCGGGGTGCACGCGCTCACCCTGCCGGCGGCGCGCGAACTGGCGCGCTTCGGCATCCGCGTGCTGACGGTGGCACCGGGCATCTTCGGCACGCCGATGCTGCGCGGCCTGCCGCAGGAGGTGCAGGACAGCCTGGCCGCCTCGGTGCCCTTCCCGCAGCGCCTGGGCACGCCCGAGGACTATGCCGACCTGGTGGCCTTCCTGGTGGGCAATGTGATGATGAACGGCGAGACCGTGCGCCTGGACGGCGCCATCCGCCTGCCGCCGCGCTAGCCATGGCCCGCCGGCTGCCCGATCCGCCCTATGCCGCCCCGCCCAGCCTGGACGACATAGAGGCGATGGCCGAAGAAGCCTATGCCACCATCCCCGAGAGCCTGCGCCGCCACTGCCGCGGGCTGGTGATCCGCGTCGACGATTTCCCCGACGAGGAGACCGAGGAGGAGATGGGGCTGGAGAGCCCCTTCGACATCCTCGGCCTCTATCGCGGCGTCGCCCTGCCCAACCGCAGCGTCGCCGACACGCCCCAGGATGTCGACATGGTGTTCCTCTACCGCCGCCCGATCCTCGACTACTGGTGCGAGACGGAGGAGGATCTGCGCCAGGTCGTGCGCCATGTGCTGATCCACGAGATCGGCCATCATTTCGGCTTTTCCGATGCCGACATGGAGGCGCTGGAGAACCAGGCCCACTGAGCCCGGACGGCGCCTCAGCCGGTGTGGGCCAGCGCGTCGGCCAGCAGCCGGTCGACCCAGGCCGGCACCACCTCGCTCGCCGGCCCGTGCATGGCCTCGGCAAAGCGGCTGTGGCCGAGCGAGGGTTCAAGGTTCAGCTCGATCGAATGGGCGCGGCCATGCTGGCGCACGATCTCGATGAAGCCTGCCGCGGGATAGACCGTGCCCGAGGTGCCGATCGAGGCGAACAGGCCGCATTCGGCCAGCGCCGCCTCGATCCGCGGCATCTCCAGCGGCATCTCGCCGAACCACACCACGTCGGGGCGCAGGAAGCTGACGCGTCCGCACTGGCCGCAGCGGTCGCCCACCGCCAGGTCGCCCTCCCATGGCGTGACGCTGCGGCAGGCCGCGCAGCGCACCTTGCGCAGTTCGCCATGCATGTGCACCACCAGCCGGCTGCCCGCCCGCTCGTGCAGGTCGTCCACATTCTGCGTCACCACCATCACCTCTGCCGGCCATTCCCGTTCCAGCCGGGCCAGCGCCAGATGCGCGGCATTGGGCTGGATCGAGGGGTCGGCGAGCTGGCGGCGCCGGGCGTTGTAGAAGTCGTGCACGCGCACCGGGTTGCGGCGGAATGCCTCCGGCGTGGCCACCTCCTCGATGCGCACCCGCGACCACACGCCGTCCGTGTCGCGGAAGGTCTCCAGCCCCGATTCGCGCGAGATGCCGGCGCCGGTCAGGATCACGATGGGCGGCGCGCCGGCCATCCCCGCGCTCACGCGCCAGCCAGGCGATAGGCGGCCTCGGGCACATAGACGGCGCCCGACCGCGCGAGGTGGCTGGAAAACAGGGTGACGGCCGCGATCGGGATGGGACCATCGCGGAACAGCGCGTTGCCCAGCAGGAAGTTGCGCAGCCGGTGGACCGGCGGGTCCTTCAGCCGGGCCAGCGTGACATGCGGTGAATAGCGCTGGCCATCGGCCCCGATGCCGGCCCGGCGCAGCGCCGATTCGACCTTTTCCCGCAGGCTGAGCAGGGCGGCGCTGCGCTCCACCCCGGCCCACAGCGCGGTCGGCCTGCCCTTGGCCTCGAAATGGCCGACGCCGGCCAGCGTCAGCTCGAAGGGGGAAAAGATCAGCCGCGACAGGCTGTGGTCGATTTCCTCGGCGACATGCTCCTCGACCTCGCCGATGAAGCGGACGGTCAGATGCAGCATGGCCGGATCGACCCACGCCGCGCCCGGCACGCCCCCCGCCAGCATCGACAGGCGCTGGCGGGTGGCGAGCGGCAGGTCCAGACCCACGAACAGGCGGATCACGTGGCAGGCTCCCCAGGTGGCGGGCACCGGATCGCGGCCGCCCGTCTCCCCCGGCCGGCCTCGACCGCAATACTGCCCTAGACGCAGGGGTTGGGGAAATCGTTATGGATGATCTCGATGGTCTTCAGGCATTCCTCGGGCAGGGTCAGGCTGGCCGCCGGCAGGTCCTGCTCCAGCTGCTCCAGGCTGGTGACGCCGAAGATCACCGAGGTGACGAAGGGCCGCGACATGACATAGGCCAGCGCCATCTGCGGCAGCTTCAGGCCATGCGCCTTCGCCAGCTCCAGGTAGCGGGCGGTGGTCAGCACCGCGCTGGCCTTGGTGTAGCGCCCATAGCGCTCGGGCCACAGGGTCATCCGGGCGCCCGCCGGCCGCGCCCCGCCCTGGTACTTGCCGCTGAGCAGCCCGGCGGCGAGCGGCGAATAGGCGAGCAGCCCCACCTGTTCGCGGATCGCCATCTCCGCCAGCCCCACCTCGAAGCTGCGGTTCAGCAGGTGGTAGGGGTTCTGGATGCTGACCACGCGCGGCAGCCCGGCCATTTCGGCCGCCCGCAGGAAGCTCATCACGCCCCAGGGCGTCTCGTTGGACAGGCCGAAATGGCGCACCTTGCCGCTGGCCACCATGTCCTGGAGCGCCCGCAGTGTCTCTTCGGCCGGCACGAAGCTGTCGGTCGGGTCGAAGGTGAAGCCGAGCCGGCCGAAATTGTTGGTCTGCCGGTCGGGCCAGTGGAGCTGGTAGAGGTCGATGTAGTCGGTGCGCAGGCGGCGCAGGCTGCCCTCCAGCGCGAGGTTCAGGTTGGCGGCATCGGCCCTGGTCCTGCCGCCGCGGATATGCTCGAAGCCGGCGCGCGGGCCGCCCACCGCCTTGGTCGCCAGCACCACCTGGTGGCGGTTGCCACGGGCGGCGAACCAGCTCCCGATATATTCCTCGGTGCGGCCCTGGGTCTCGCCGCGCGGTGGGATCGGGTACATCTCGGCGGCATCGAAGAAGGTGACGCCATGACCAAGCGCTGCGTCCATGATGGCGTGGGACTGGGCCTCGTCATTCTGTTCGCCGAAGGTCATGGTGCCGAGGCAGAAGGCAGTGACCTTCAGGTCGCTGCGGCCGAGGGGTCGTAGTTCCATGGCGGTGCTGCACTTTTTTCAGGGGAACAGGGTGAGGACCCCGGTATAGCCGTAAAGGCGGCCGCGCGAAATCTCGCCGTTGGCAAAGAAGCCGACCAGCGGAAACTCGCCCAGCGTGGCGCGGATCGCCGCCACCTCGTGGTCGCCCGCCCCGAACAGGTTCGGCCCCCGGGCCAGGCACGACACGTAGATGCCGGCCCGCGGCGGCCGGTTGCCCAGGTGGCGGGCCAGCCGCCCGGCCAGCCGGCCGAGATCCTGGCCGGCCGCCTCGGCATCGCGGCGCACCAGCATCAGCCGGTCGCCGGCCGCCACCAGGTCGCCGATCGCCACGGCGCCGGTGTCGCGGTCGCCGCCGATCAGGTTGCGCACCGTGAAGTCGCCAGTGTCGGAGCCTTCCACGGGAAAGGCGACGTGCAGGCTGCCGCCGGCCGCCTGTCCGGCCCGCTCCAGATCGGCCGACAGCACCTTCAGCGCCGGCTCACCATCCAGCTCCAGCACCATGTTGCGGTCGGCGGCCGTGACCGTGTGATAGGGGCCGACGCCGACGCAGCCCTGGGTCAGCCCGGTCGACACCGCCACCTCCGGCGCAAACAGCACCCCGGAGACCCCGCCTTCCCCGATGCCGGCGCCAGCCTGGGGCAGGGAGCCGCGGCCGGAGGCCAGCCCGCCGACCAGGAAGGCGCCGCTGGCCTCGCCCATCTCCTCCAGCATGCCGGCAAGCCGCGGGGTGGAGGGGTCGGCATGCACCAGGCCGAGGCTCGGCCGGCGGCTGGCGATCCAGCCCTGGGCGGCGGCCAGGGGGGCGGTGGCGGCCGGCCCGAAGGGGCAGGCATCCGCGGTCGCGATGTCCAGCACCAGGGCGGCGGCGGCCGGCCGCTCGAACACCTCCTCGCTGCCGGCGATGATGCCCATGCCGACGGTGCCGGCCCAGTGGCGCACGCCGGTCTGCCGGATCAGCCGGGCGATGATGGCGGGATAATGCGGGGCGAGCACGTCGGTCGCGTAGAGGATGCCGAGGCCGCCCGCCGCCCCGGCCAGCCCCTCGACGAGCTGGCGCGCGATGGTGTCGGGATCGCGCCCGACCGCCGCCGCCGCCTTCACGAGGCCACCCGGCCCAGCAGTTCGCGCACCAGCGGCAGCAGCCGCTCGACGATGACCGCGACGCCGGCCGGGTTGGGGTGGATGCCGTCGGCCTGGTTCAGCGCCGGATTGGCGGCCACGCCATCCAGCAGGAAGGGGTAGAGCAGGGCGCCGTGCCGGGCGGCGAGCTCGCCATAGACGGCGCGGAACTCCTCGCCATAGTCGCTGCCCCAGTTGGGCGGCGCCAGCATGCCGGCCAGCAGCACCGGCACGCCGCGCCGGCCAAGCTCGGCCAGGATCGCATCCAGGTTGTCGCGCATCTGCCGGGGGGCGAGGCCACGCAGCCCGTCATTGGCGCCGAGGGCGACGATCACGGCATCCGGCCGGTCCGCCAGCGCCCAGGCGAGCCGCGCCCGGCCGCCGGCCGAGGTGTCGCCGGAGACCCCGGCATTGATCACCGTGACATCGTGCCCGGCCGCCCTCAGGGCTGCTTCCAGCCGGGCCGGCAGGGCCTGGTCGCCGGGCAGGCCGTAGCCGGCGGTCAGGCTGTCGCCGAGGGCCAGCAGGCGCAGCGTGCGCCCCTCCGCGCCGCCGGCCATGATCAGCGCGGCAAGCAACGCCGCGTTGAAAAGCGCCACTGCCCGACCATATCGAGCGAGTGCCCCCCAGAGCGTCGGGAGAATCCGATCCATGACATCTGCTCCCGATCCCGTTGTCGCCTTGACCGACCTGCATCTGACATTGGGAAGCCGGGCGGGCCAGGTCAACATCCTGCGCGGCATCGACCTTGGCATCCCTGCCGGCCAGTCGGTCGGCATCGTCGGCCCGTCCGGGGCCGGCAAGTCAAGCCTGATGATGATCATCGCCGGGCTGGAGCGGGCGACGCGCGGGCAGGTGCGGGTGGCCGGGCAGGATCTCGGCCGGCTGAGCGAGGATGGGCTCGCCCTGTTCCGCCGCGACCGGGTCGGCATCGTGTTCCAGGCCTTCCGCCTGGTGCCGACCATGACGGCGCTGGAGAATGTGGCGGTGCCGCTGGAACTGGCCGGCCGCCGCGATGCCTTCGCCGAGGCTGAGGCCGGGCTGGCGGCGGTGGGGCTCGGCCACCGGCTGTCGCACTATCCCGACCAGCTTTCCGGCGGCGAGCAGCAGCGCGTGGCGCTGGCCCGGGCGATGTCGTGCCGGCCGGCCCTGCTGCTGGCCGACGAGCCGACCGGCAATCTCGACGGTGCGACCGGCCAGCAGGTGATCGACCTGATGTTCGGGCTGAAGGAGAAGGCCGGCACCACCCTGGTGCTGATCACCCATGACCCGTCGCTCGCCGAGCGCTGCGAGCGGGTGGTGCGGATCGCCGACGGGCGCATCGTCGGCGACGACCTGTCGGCCGGGCTGAAGGCGGCGCAGTGAGCACCTCGCTGGCACTGGCCGCGCGCTTTGCCCGGCGCGAGCTGCGCGGCGGCCTGAAGGGCTTCCGCATCTTTCTGGCCTGCCTCACCCTGGGCGTGGCGGCGATCGCCGGCGTCGGCGCCGTCTCCAGCTCCCTCCTGAACGGGCTGCGCAACGATGCCCGCCAGCTTCTCGGCGGCGATCTGGAGGTCGAGCTGGTCCATCGCCCGATGCCGGCCGAGGCGCTGGCCTGGCTCGGTGCCCGGGCGACGGTGGCGCAGGTCGCCGAGATGCGGGCGATGGCCCGGCCGGGCGACAGCGACCGGCGCAATCTGGTGCAGCTCAAGGCGGTGGACGATGTCTATCCGGTGGCCGGCCAGGTGCTGCTGTCGCCGCCGCAGCCGCTGGCCGAGGCGCTGGCCCGCCGCGACGGGCGCTGGGGGGCGGTGATCGAGCCGCAGGCCGGTGCCCGCGTCGGCGGCACCCTGCGCATCGGCGATGCCAGCTTCGAGATCCGCGCCCTCATCGAGCGCGAGACCGACCGCGGCATGAGCCTCGCCAATTTCGGCCCGCGGGTGATGATCGCCCTGCCGGCCCTGACGGAGACCGGCATCGTCCAGCCGGGCAGCCTGATCGACTACGAGTACAAGGTCGCCACGCCCGATGCGGCCGGGCTGCTGCGCGACATGAAGGCGCGCTTTCCCGATGCCGGCTGGCGGCTGCGCGGGCTGGACGAGGCGGCGCCCGGGCTGCAGCGCTTCATCGATCAGGTCACCCAGTTCCTAACCCTGGTCGGGCTGACCGCACTGCTGGTGGGCGGCATCGGCGTGGGCAATGCGGTGCGCGCCTATCTCGACGGCAAGGGGGCGGTGATCGCCACCCTGAAATGCCTGGGCGCGCCGGGCACGCTGATCTTCCAGGTCTATCTCATGCAGATGGCGGTGCTGGCCGGCGGCGGCATCCTCATGGGGCTGGCGCTGGGGGCGCTGGCGCCGCTGGGGGTGGCGGCGGTCGCCGCACCCTTCCTGCCGGTGCCGATCGACTTCCGCCTGGATCCGGCCGCCCTCGGCCTTGCCGCCGCCTTCGGCGCGCTGACGGCGCTGGCCTTTGCCCTGTGGCCGCTGGCCAAGGCCCGCGAGGTGC
>CAZEQG010000053.1:0-11155 GCA_964514295.1 uncultured Alphaproteobacteria bacterium | reverse complement strand
CCGGACGGCGGTCGAGCAGCGGACCGGCGCCGCCGCGCCCGAAACCGATATGGCCCAGCCTTAGGCCAAGCGGGTGCGCGCGTCGCTGGCCAGCCAGTCCAGCAGCCCGCGGCCCGTCCAGGGGCGGTCCAGCAGCAGCGGCGGTGCGTTGCCCGGCCGGCAGACGGCGACCTGGAGCCCCGGCAGCCGCGGCCCCCGGGCGCCCGACCAGTCAACCCCCACGAACAGGTCGAAGGCGGGCAGGATTGCCGCGCCCGGGGGCGGGCTCACACCGATTCGCCGGCGAGGTTCGTCGTGCCCAGCACCCGGGTGCGGAAGCCGGCAGCGGTCAGCCGCTCCAGTATATCCTCGACATGGGCGCGGTTGCGCGTCTCCACCACGGCGTCGAGTTCGGCCAGCTTCACCGGCACATCCTCGAACAGGCGCTGGTGGTAGATCTCCACGATGTTGCCGCCCGCCTCACCGATGATGCGGGCGACGCGGGCGAGGGTGCCCGGCTGGTCGGTGATCTCCGCCCGCAGCCGGACCAGCCGGTGATCGCGCACCAGCCCGCGCAGCAGCACTGAAGAAAGGATGCGCGAATCGATGTTGCCGCCGCCCACCACCATGCCCACCCGGCGGCCGGCGAACAGCTCGGGCCGGGTCAGCATGGCGGCGAGCCCGGCGGCGCCGGCGCCCTCGGCGACCAGCTTCTGCTCCTCCATCAGGAGCTGGACGGCGCGCTCGATGCGCTCCTCGCTGACCAGCACCACCTCCTCGACCAGCGCGCGGACCACCGGCAGGGTCAGGCTGCCCGGCGCCTTGACCGCGATGCCCTCGGCCAGGGTCTGGCCGCCGGAGGAGGCCGGGCGTCCGGCCAGCGCGTCGCTCATCGAGGGGTAGAGGGCCGCTTCCACGCCGATCACCCGGATCGCCGGGTTCAGCGCCTTGGCGGCGATCGCGATGCCGGCGATCAGCCCGCCGCCGCCGATCGGCACCACCAGCGTGTCGAGCCCGGGATCGTCGGCCAGCATCTCGAGGCCGACGGTGCCCTGGCCGCGGATGATGTCGGGGTCGTCATAGGGGTGGACGAAGGTCAGCCCCTCCTTGCGCGCCAGCTCGGCGGCGAAGCGGCCGCTCTCGCTCAGGGTCTCGCCATGCAGGCTGACGCGCGCGCCAAGCTCGCGCGTGCGCTCGACCTTGGTGAAGGGCGTGCCCTCCGGCATAACGATGGTGGCCGGGATGCCCAGGCGCTGGGCGTGGAACGCCACGCCCTGGGCGTGGTTGCCGGCCGACATGGCGATGACACCGGCGGCATGGGCGGCGGGCGGCAGGCTGCGCAGCTTGACCAGCGCGCCGCGCGTCTTGAAGGAGCCGGTATGCTGCAGGTTCTCCAGCTTCAGGCTCAGCGCCGCCCCGGTCAGCCGGGACAGGCGCGGGGCCGGCACCAGGGGCGTGCGCAGCACCTCGCCCTCGATCAGCCGGGCGGCGTCGCGGATGTCGTCGAGGCCGATCGCGGTCATGGCGGCACGAGGTAGAGGGTGGAATGCCCCGGCGGCAGCGGCCGCAGCTCCACCGCCACGCTGTCGCGCCAGCCCGTCGCAAGGTCGCGGTAGTGGCGCGACAGCGGGTTTCCCGATTGGCCGAGCGCCAGCACGAAGCGCGAGGAATCGAGATCGGCGAAATCCAGCACCATCTTCACCCCGGCGCCATGCACATGGCGGAAGGCGCTCTCCAGCGGCGGCGGCACGGCGGCGCCGGCGCGGGTGCCGCCGCGGTTGATGGTGTGGTCGTCGCCGGAGGTCTCCAGCGTGACGCCGATCAGGTCGCGCAGCAGCGGCACCCGCCCGAAGACCGCATGGGCGAAGCTGGCCCGATGCCAGGCACCCCAGCGCCAGGCGGCGAGGTTGGGGCCGAATTCCCGCGTCAGCTCGTCCAGCGCCCGGCGCAGCGCCTCGGCGACCGCCTGCGGGCAGCCTTCCACCACGGTGGTGGTCGAGGGCCGGTCGCACCAGGTGGTGTCGCTGGTCAGCACCCTGACCAGCACCGCCGGATCGCTGACCCGGACCTCGCCGCCCAGCGGTCCCAGCCTTTCGGCGAACAGCCGCCGCTTCAGTTCGGCCACCCAGGCGCTGAAGATCAGCGGTTCCGGCCGGTCACGGCGCATCGCGCCGTCCCAGGGCTTCAGCAGCGCGATGGCATCGAGCGCGCGCTGGTCGGCGGCCGGCACCGACAGCAGCACCGGCAGCAGCGCGCGGGCGGCCAGCGACACGTCGTCCTTCTGGATGGCAAGGAAGCCGTCGCGGCTGTGCCGGTCGGACAGGCGCAGCAGATCGGCGATGCGGCGGCCGCGCTGAGGTGGCGCGAAATCATGGCCGAAGCCGGCCCAGCCCTCGGGCACCACGCTGTCGTTGCCGTTGGCGACGAAGCCCTGGCGGGGGTTGCGCTGGATCGGCAGGGATTCGAAGGGCAGGAAGCCCCGCCACTCGCCCTCTCCGGTGGTGCCGTCGACCGGCAGATAGCCATCGGCACCGGCGCGCACCGGCACCCGCCCGGCCGGCACCAGGGCGATCGCCCCCTGCGTGTCGGCCAGCACCACGTTCTGCTGCGGGGCGCCGAAGTTGCGCAGCGCCTCCACCGCCTCGTCCAGGCTCTGGGCGCGGTTCAGGTCATAGAGCGCGGTCGGCGTCACATCGTCGGGCAGCAGGGCGGTGCTGCGCAGCACCAGCACGCGCCCGGCCGGGGCCTGGGGCTGGTCCGGCAGGTCCGAGACCACGACGCCATTCTGCGTGGCCCTGACCGTGAACACCTCGCTGCCGCCATCGGCGAGCCGCACGGTCTCCTGCCGCAGGATGAAGGGCCGCGGCCCGGAGGGCGACAGGTAGCGGCCGGGATCGGCCGGATCGATGGTCTCGACGACGATGTCGGCGGTGTCGCCGTTGGTCGTGGTCAGGCCCCAGCCGACCCGCCCGTTGTGGCCCATCACCAGCAGGGGCACGCCGGGCCAGGTCGCCCCGGCCAGGGTCAGCCCCGGCGTCTGAATGCGCGCGAGGTACCAGTGGTTGGGCGCGCCGAGGCCGAGGTGGGGATCGCCGGCCAGGAGCGGCTGGCCGGAGGCGCTGCGCTGGCCGCTGACCGCCCAGGCGTTGGAGGCGCTGCGCGGCCCCAGCAGGTCGACGAGCCCATCGACCGCGGCGAAGCTGACGCCCGTCGGCAGCGAGCTGCCAGCAAGCGGCCGGCGCTGCGTCGGATCGTCGGAGGCATGCAGCGTCTCGACCTCCGCCGGGCTCAGCTTCTGCAGCAGCCGGGCGCGGGTCAGCTCCTCGCGCCAGTTGCCGGAAAGCTGAAGCGCCATCAGCCGCCCCCACAGCAGGCTGTCGACCGCGGTCCACGGCTCCGGCCGCAGCCGCAGCAGCACGAATTCCGGCGGCAGCGGCCCGCTGTGGCCGGCAAGGAAGCCGTTCACGCCGGCGGCATAGGCATCGAGCAGCAGGCGCACCTGCCGGGGCAGCCGCTCCAGCGTCGCCTCCGCCAGGGCTGGCAGGTTCCACAGCCGCATCATGCGGTCGATGGCGAGCGTGCGGCGCCCGGCCAGCTCCGACAGGCGGCCGCGGGCAAGCCGGCGCATCTGCTCCATCTGCCACAGCCGGTCCTGGGCATGGACGAAACCCAGGGCATGGGCGGCGTCCAGCTCGTTGGCGGCGATGATGCGGGGGATGCCCAGCGGATCGCGGGTGATCTCGACCGGCGCGGTCAGCCCCGGCTCGACCTCCTCCCCGGCGATCTGGGGCAGCGAGCCGCGCAGCCAGAGATAGCCGCCGCCGGTGGCAAGCGCGGCGAGGAGGGTGAGGGCGAGCAGCCCCCGGCCGATCCAGCGCAGCATCGCGGCGGCTCCGCCCGCAGGGCTCAGGCCATGTTCAGGATCACGGTCTTCTTGTGGGTGAAATGTTCCAGCATCGCTTCCAGGGAAGCCTCCTTGCCGAGGCCGGACTGCTTGACGCCGCCGTAGGAGATGTTGGGCTGCACCACCAGGTTCTGGTTCACCTGGACCAGCCCCGCCTCCAGCCGCCGGGTGGCATCCAGCGCCGTCTTCAGGTCGCGCGTCCAGATCGTGGCGGCGAGGCCATAGTCGCTGTCATTGGCGGCGGCGATCGCCTCGTCATAGTCCTTGAAGCGGATCAGGCAGGTGACCGGCCCGAAGATCTCCTCGCGCGCCACCCGGCTGTCATTGGTCAGCCCGGTGAACAGCACCGGCTGCACGAACAGGCCGTCCTTCAGCTTCGCGTCCGTGGGCATGGCCGAGCAGCGGTGGGCGGTCGCGCCCGGGCTTGCCTCGCCCAGCTTGATGTAGCTGTTCACCTTGGCGAACTGCTGTTCGGAGATGATGGCGCCGATGTCGGTCTTCTCGTCGAGCGGATCGCCCATCACCATGGCGTCGACCTTGGCCTTCAGCTTGGCCAGGAACTGCTGCTCGATCGATTCGTGCACGAAGATGCGGCTCGCAGCCGTGCAGGACTGGCCCTGGCGGGTGAAGCGCATGCCGACGACGGCGCCGTCGACCGCACGGTCGATGTCGGCGTCGGCCATCACGATCATCGGCGACTTGCCCCCCAGCTCCAGGGTCACCGGGATCAGCTTGTCGGCCGCAGCCTTGTAGACGATCTTGCCGGTCTCGACCGAGCCGGTGAAGGTGATCTTGCCGACCTTCGGGTGGGTGACCAGCGGCGCGCCGCATTCCGGCCCCATGCCAGAGAGCATGTTGAACACCCCGGCCGGCAGCACCTGGTTCAGGATCTGGCAGACCCGCAGCACGGTCAGCGGCGCCTCTTCCGCGCTCTTCACCACCACCGCATTGCCGGCGACCAGGGCCGGCGCGATCTTCAGCGCCATCAGCAGCAGCGGCACGTTCCACGGGATGATGGCGCCCACCACCCCGATCGGCTCGCGATAGGTGAAGTTCAGCATATTGGCGTGGAAGGGCACGGTCTCGCCCTTCAGCTCGCCGCCCAGCCCGCCATAGAACAGGAAGCTGTCGGCCAGCACCCCGGCCTCCACCCGGCTCTCGGTGCGCAGCGCCTTGCCGGTCTCCAGCGTGATCAGGCGCCCCAGCTCCTCGACATGGTCGGCCAGCACCCGGCCGCACTCATGCACCAGCTTGCCACGCTCGCGCGCCGGGCGCGCCGCCCAGGCCTTCTGCGCCTTGACTGCGGCGGCGACGGCGGCATCGACATCGCCGGCCTCGCCGAAGGCGCCCTGGCCGATCACCGTGCGGTAGGCAGGGTTCACCACGTCGAAGGTGCGGCCGGAGATGGCGGGTACGAAGGCCCCGTCGATCAGCACCTTGCCGGACATTTCGGCGGCCAGCTTGTAGGGGTCGAGAACGGGTTCCAGGCGGTTCGACATTGGGCGTTTCCTCAGGCGCATCGGGCAAGGCCAGAGGGTTACCATCCCAGGCCGCCAAGCGCAAATCTGGGCGCTCGCGCCAGGCAGCGCGATGGCATGCCGCAGCCACGGCGGACTGGTTCCTGGTCGTCTGAGGCCGGAGCGTACGGCCTTACGCCGGCTCCAGACCCAGTTCCCGCAACAGGGCGGCGCGGTTTTCGTCGAGGGCGGGGGCGGCGGGCCGGGTCGGGGGGTCGGCGTAGCCGCTGATCTTGACCGGGTTGCCCACCAGCTTCAGCGGCCCGGCCACCGGGTCGGTCACCTCGATCAGCATGTTGCGGGCGGCGACCTGGCGGTGGGCTATCGCCTGGGCGACATTGTTGATCGGCCCGCAGGGCACGCCGGCATCGTCCAGCACCCGGCCCCAATGCTGGGCGCCGGCGGTCTTCAGCACCGCCTCAAGATCGGCCTTCAGCGCGTCGGCATTGCGGTTGCGCAGGTCGTTGGTGGCGTAGCGCGGGTCCTTCGGCAGGTCCGGCAGGCCGAGCGCGTCGCACAGCTTGCGGAACAGCCCGTCATTGCCGGCGGCGATGATCAGGTGCCCCTCGGCGGTGTCGAACACCTCGAAGGGGGTGATCGAGGGGTGGCGGGCGCCGAGCGGCCCCGGCACCTGGCCCGACACCTGGTAGCGCATCACCGCGTTCTCCAGCAGGGCGAGCTGGCAGTCGAACATGCCGATGTCGACCTTGCTGCCGCGGCCTGTCGTGGCCCGGGCGAACAGGGCGGCGTTGACCCCGATCGCGGTGTAGAGGCCGGCCCCGATATCGCCGATCGACATGCCGATGCGCGTCGGCGGGCCGCCCGGATGGCCGGTCACGCTCATGATCCCGCCCAGGCCCTGGACCACCATGTCATAGGCCGGCTTCTGGGCGTCCGGCCCGGTATGGCCGAAGCCGCTGGCACAGGCGTAGATCAGCCGGGGATAGCGCGGCTCAAGGTCGGCCCAGCCATAGCCCAGCTTCTCCATGGTGCCGGGGCGGAAATTCTCCACCAGCACGTCGGCCTTCTCCAGCAGCGCCTCGAACACCTTGCGGTCGCCATCGTCCTTCAGGTTGAGGGCGATCGATTCCTTGCCCCGGTTGACCGACATGAAATAGGCCGAGCGCCCCTCGACGAAGGGGCCGAAGGCGCGCGCGTCGTCGCCCCCGCCCGGCGGTTCCACCTTGATCACCCGGGCGCCAAGCTCGGCCATCATCATCGTGCAGTAGGGCCCGGCGAGGATGCGCGACAGGTCGATCACGGTAATGCCGGAGAGCGGGCCGCGCAGGGTTTCGGCCATGGGATATCCTCGTTCGTCGGTCGGGCGAGCTGGTCATAGCCGCTCGATCGTCGCCGGACAAGCGGTGGCGGGCTATAGTCGGCGGCGGCGACCGGCATGAGGCAGGACGATGCGCGCAGGCGAGGGCAGCTTTCCATTCACCGCCCCCGGTTTCGGCGAGACCGTGTGGCTTGCCTTCACCGAATGGGGGGCGCTGTCCAACCCCAATGTCGTGGTCTGCGTCCACGGGCTGACCCGCCAGGCCCGCGATTTCGACGCGCTGGGCCAGGCGCTGGCGCCGACCTTCCGCACGCTGTGCCCCGACGTGGTCGGGCGGGGGCGCAGCGCCTGGCTGACCGACAAGACCAAGTACACCTATGACACCTACGTCGCCCAGGCCCAGGCGCTGCTGCGCTATCGCGGGCTGGCGGCGGTGGACTGGGTCGGCACCTCGATGGGCGGGCTGATCGGCATGTTCCTGGCCGCCTCGCCCGAAAGCCCGGTGCGCCGCCTGGTGCTGAACGATGTCGGCCCGTTCATTCCGGCCGCCGCCCTGGACGCCATCGGCGCCTATGTCGGCCGGGACCCGCGCTTTCCCAGCCAGCTCGCCGTGCTCGACTACCTGAAGCAGGTGCATGCCGGCTTCGGCCCGATGAGCGAGGCGGACTGGGCCGGGATGGTCGCCCATTCGGTGGTGCGCCAGCCCGACCGCAGCTACTCCCTCCACTATGATCCGGCGATCGGCGATGCCTTCCGCGAGCCGGCCAGGGACGTGGACCTGTGGGCGGTGTGGGAGCGGGTGGAAGTGCCGGTCCTGGTGCTGCGCGGGGAGCATTCGGGCCTGCTGACGGCCGAGACGGCGGCCCGCATGGCCGAGCGGCCGCAGACCACGGTGGTCGAGATTCCCGGCTGCGGCCACGCCCCCAGCCTGACCCAGCCGGACCAGATCGCGGTGGTGCGCGACTGGCTGCTGTGGTGGAAGCAGGAGGACGAGGCGGCGGCCAGGGCCGCAGAGGAGGCGCTGCCGGAGGGGCAGGACGGCGCCGCCGCCGCACCGCATTGACCGGTCGCGCCGGCCGGCAAATTGCACTAGGCTGGCGCCGCCTGCGACGGGCCCGCCGGAGACTGCACCGCGGCGTCATGGCAGACGGGGCCGGAACGAGACGAGAGACGACCATGCTGCACAATGCCTGCCCGCTGAAGCGCCTGCAGCGCGTCGACGGCGGAGGCGGCCGTGGCTGATCTCGCGGCGGTGCCGGCGCGCCACAGCCTGTCGCTGCGTGTCCTGGCGGTCATCCTGGCGACGGTGTTCCTGATCGTCACGGTGGCGACCGGCGTCACCCTGTGGCGCACGCATGTCAGGACAGAGGCGGAGCTGATGGCGCGTACCGCGATGCTGGCCGACATCCAGGCCCAGGCCATCGCCCGGCCGCTCTACGACTTCAACACCGATGTGGTGCAGGCGGCGATCAAGGCCTTCGAGGGCGATCCGAGCTTCCTGCGGGCCCGTGTTCTCGGCAGCGACGGCAAGCCGGTGGCCGAGGCCGGCGCGATGCCGAAGGACGAGGCCGATCCGGTGGTGGTGACGCGCAAGCTGGTATTCGTCGATGGCGGCAGCCAGACCGATGTCGGCCAGCTCGAGGTCAGCTTTTCCCGCCGGGCGCAGGTCGAGCTGGTGCGCGGCCAGCTTGTCGAGGGGCTGATTGCCCTGCTGCTGCTGCTGGCGGCGGTGACGGCGGCGGTGATGCTGGCCTTCCGGCGGATATCCCGGCCGCTGGCGGTGATCACCGCGGCGATCGGCCGTCTGGCCGCGGGCGACACGGGGGGCGCCATCGAGGGCACGGGGCGCCGCGACGAGATCGGCAACATAGCCCGCTCGCTGGAGATCCTGCGCGAGCATGTGCTGCGCAACGCCGCCCATGCCGCCGCCGAGCTTGCCGAGCAGCGCCAGCGGATGGAGCGCCTGGCGCGGCGCGAGCAGGTGACGCAGGAGTTCAACGAGGTGGTGACCCGCCTGATGGCGACGGTCTCGGCCACGGTCGGCAACGTCAACGCCACTTCCGACCAGCTCCGCGCCACGGCCCAGCAGACCGGCGAGAAGACGGTCCAGGTCTCGGCCGCGGTCGAGCAGGCGGCGGCCAATGTGCAGGCGGTGGCGAGCGCGGTCGACAGCCTGGACGCGGCGGTGCAGGCGATCAGCCAGCGCATGGGCGAGACCACGCGCATCACCCGGGAGGCGGTGGAGATGGTGTCCAGCGCCGACGGCACCATCGCCGGCCTGTCGGCGGCGGCCGAGCGGATCGGCGACGTGGTCGGCCTGATCAACGATATCGCCGGCCAGACCAATCTTCTGGCGCTGAACGCCACCATCGAGGCGGCGCGGGCGGGGGAGGCCGGCAAGGGCTTCGCCGTGGTGGCGACCGAGGTGAAGAACCTCGCCAGCCAGACCGCCCAGGCCACCGGCGACATCACCCAGCAGGTGGCCGATATCCGCCGCACCACCCAGGGGGCGATCGACGCCATGCGGTCGGTGAAGGCCTGCATCGAGCGCATCAGCGAGGCGGTGGAGGGCGTGGTGCGCTCGACCGAGGAGCAGGGGGCGGCGACCGGCGAGATCACGCTGAATGCCCGCCAGGCCGCCCAGGGCAATGCCTCGGTCGCCGCCTCCATCGCCGAGGTCGCGCGCGACGCCGAGGCCACCGGCGAATCGGCCGCGGCCATGCACGCCGCCGCCCGCACCCTGAAGCGCGAGGCCAACATCCTGCGCGACGCGGTGGACGGGTTCTTCGCCAAGCTGGGCGACTGAAGAAGGAAAGAAGGAGGAAGCCGATGAGCAGGCTCGTGCAACTGATCGCGCTACTGGCCGTCGCCGCGATGCTGTCGCCGGCGGCCCGGGCGGACGTCATCACCATCCGGGCCGACGAATGGTGCCCCTACAACTGCGCCGCCGACGCCGACAGGCCGGGCTATGGCATCGAGATCGCCCGCGAGATCCTGGCCAAGGCCGGTCACAGCATCGACTACCGGACCATGGCCTGGCCGCGCGCGATCGAGGAGTGCCGCAGGGGCAATGTCGTGGCGATCATCGGCGCCACCAAGGAGGACGCGCCCGATTTCGTCTTTCCGGCCAGCCCGATCGGCGAATCCGACAACACCTATGTCGTGAAGAAGGGTGCCGCCTGGAGCTATGCCGGCACCGCTTCGCTGGGCACGGTGAAGCTGGGGATCATCCAGGGCTATGCCTACAGCGGCAAGCTCGACGACTATCTCAAGCAGCATGGCCGCGACCGCGCGCGGGTGGATGCGGTGGGCGGCGACAATGCGCTGGAACAGAACCTGCGCAAGCTGCTCGCCGGGCGCATCGACGTGCTGGTCGATACCAGGGCGGTGCTGTCCTACAAGATCGGCGACATGAAGCTGGCCGATCAGGTGGCGATGGTCGGCAGCGACGATCCGGCCAGCATCTACATCGCCTTTTCCCCGGCCAATCCGAAAGCCAGGGACTATGCCGCCCTGGTCGATGCCGGGATCGCGGAGCTGCGTGCCTCCGGCCGGCTGAAGGCGATTCTCGACCGCTATGGCATGACCGACTGGAAGTGACGGCGCTTCAGCCCGCCGCGCCCCCGCGGAAGCCGGTGGCGACGACATAGGTCTCCGCCGATTCGGCCCGGCTGGCCGGCGGCTTGGCGTGGCGCACCTGATCGAAATCCTGCTTCAGGCGGGTCAGCAGCGCGCGCTCGCTGCCGCCCTGGAACACCTTGCACAGGAAGGCGCCGCCGGGGGCCAGCACGGTGGCGGCGAAGTCGTAGGCGGCCTCGGCCAGGCCCATGATGCGCAGGTGGTCGGTCTTGGCGTGGCCGATGGTGGGGGCGGCCATGTCGCTCAGCACCACCTGCGCCGGGCCGCCCAGCATCGCCGTCAGGCGCTCCGGGGCGACGGGATCGAGAAAGTCGAGCTGCAGGAAGTCGACGCCCGGCAGCGCCTCCATCTCCAGGATGTCGAGGGCGACCACCTGGCCGCCCGGGCAGCGCTGCGCGGCCACCTGGCTCCAGCCGCCCGGGGCGGCGCCGAGGTCGACGACACGCGCACCCGGCTTCAGCAGGCGGAAGCGGTCGTCGAGCTGGATCAGCTTGAAGGCCGCCCGCGACCGGTAGCCGAGACGGCGGGCCTCGGCGACATAGGGGTCGTTGAGCTGGCGTTCCAGCCAGCGCTGCGAGGAGGCGGTGCGGCCGCGCGCACTGCGCAGCCTTTCGGCCTGCATCCGCCGGCCCGATCCCGCGCCGGCCGTGCCGCTGCCCCTGCTGCCCGCCCCCTTTACGCCGCCCCCCTTGCCGGTCATCCGTCCATCAGCCCAAGCAAGATGCCTTCGCGCAGGCCCCGGTCGGCGACGCGCAGCCGGCCGACCGGCCAGCGCCGGCGGATCGCCATCAGCACCGCGCCGCCCGCCCGCCGCAGGTCGGCCCGCTGCCGGCCGCT
>CAZEQG010000052.1:0-11156 GCA_964514295.1 uncultured Alphaproteobacteria bacterium | reverse complement strand
CGCACGACCTCGCCGCGCCGGCGCCAGGGCACGCCATGGGCCCACAGCGCGTAGCGCAGATTGCCCGCGACCGACCGGCGCAGCATCACCGGGCGCTGGAACACCATGGCATGGCGCCGGTCGGCCGGGCCGGCCCAGCGCAGGAGCCCCTCGGTCGGCCGCAGCAGGCCATGGCACAGGCGCAGCAGCAGGCTCTTGCCGGCCCCGTTGTGGCCGAGCAGCACCACCGCCTCCCCCGCCTCGACGCGCAAGTTCACCCCGGCCAGCAGCGGCATCCCGCCGGCCGCAAAGCCCACCCCCTCCAGCGTCAGCGGCAGCGCCCGGCTCATCGCGCCAGCCTGCCGAAGATGTAGGCGGCGGCATTGACCGCGGCCACCACCGCGATCAGCACCATGCCAAGGCCGAGCGCCAGCGGCAGGTCGCCCTTGCTGGTCTCCAGCGCGATCGCCGTGGTCATGGTGCGGGTGACGCCATCGATGTTGCCACCGACCATGATGACGGCGCCAACCTCTGCCGCCGCGCGGCCGAAGCCCGCCAGCACCGCGGTGACCAAGCTGAAGCGGCCGTCCCACAGCAGGGTGAGCGCCGCCCGGGCCGGCCCGACGCCGAGCGAGCGGAGCTGGTCCTCGTATTCCAGCCAGAGGTCGGCGATGGTCTGGCGGGCAAGGGCGGCGATGATCGGCAGCACCAGTATGGCCTGGGCGATCACCATCGCCTGCGGCGTGAACAGCAGGCCGAGCGGCCCCAGCGGCCCCGCCCTGGACAGCAGCAGATAGACCACCAGCCCCACCACCACCGGCGGCAGCCCCATCATCGCGTTCAGCAGGACCACCACCCCATCCCGCCCGGGAAAGCGCGCCAGGGCCAGCAGCGCCCCCAGCGGCAGCCCGACCAGGGCCGCGATCAGCACGGCCGAGAGGCTGACCGTCAGCGACAGCCCGACGATGCCGAGGAAGGCGGGATCGCGCGTCACCAGCAGGCCGAGCGCAGCGTGGAAGGCATCCATGCCATCTAGATGCAGGAAATCCGGAAACAGGCCAACAACGTAAAAAACGTCACTGAATGAATAGAATCTGAGTGAACGCCCTGCCTGCCGAACTCCCCGTGCCGCGCCGGGCCTTGACCGCCTCATGGCCGCGTGCGAGGCAGGCGTAACGCAGAAGGAAGACCAGCATGGCCGCGCCGCTCACCATCCGCCTGAACCCCGCCGACAACATCGTGATCGCGCGCATGGACCTGTTGCCGGGAACGCCGGTGCCGGGCGAAGGGGTGGCTGCCGCCATGCGCATCCCCCCCGGCCACAAGATCGCCACCAGGGCGATCGCGCGCGACGAGCCGGTGCTGCGCTACGGCCAGATCATCGGCTTTGCCACCGCCGACATCCCGGCCGGCGCCCATGTCCACACCCACAACTGCGAGATCCGCGATTTCGCCCGCGACTATGCCTTCTGCGAACTGGCGCGGCCGACCGAGTATGTGGCGACACCCGCCAGCTTCCAGGGAATCGTGCGGGCCGACGGGCGGGTCGCCACGCGCAACTACATCGGCATCCTCACCTCGGTGAACTGCTCGGCCGGAGTCGGGCGCTACATCGCCGAGGCGTTCCGCCGCAATCCCTTCACCGGGGACGGGCTGCTGGCGGACTATCCCAATGTCGACGGGGTGGTGGCGCTGACCCACAAGACCGGCTGCGGCATGGCCTCGGAGGGCGACGGCATCGACCTGTTGCGGCGGACCATCGCCGGCTATGCCCGGCATCCCAATTTCGCCGCCGTGCTGATCGTCGGGCTGGGCTGCGAGGCCAACCAGATCGGCGGCCTGATGGCGGCCGAGAAGCTGAATGCCGGTGCCGCCTTGCAGACCATGGTGATCCAGGAATCCGGCGGGGCCCGGCGCACGGTGCTGGAGGGGATCGAGCGGGTGAAGGCGATGCTGCCGGCGGCCAACGCCGTCAGCCGCGTGGCCGTGCCGGCCGGCCACATCACGGTCGGCCTGCAATGCGGCGGCTCCGACGGGTTTTCTGGCCTCACCGCCAATCCGGCGCTGGGCGCCGCCTCCGATCTTCTGGTCCGGCACGGCGGCACGGTGATCCTGTCGGAATCGCCGGAGACCTATGGCGCCGAGCATCTGCTGACCCGCCGCGCCGTCAGCCGCGAGGTGGGCGAGAAGCTGGTCGCCGTGATGAAGTGGTGGGAGGCCTATACCGCCAGGCATGGCGGCGACATGGACAACAACCCCTCCCCCGGCAACAAGGCCGGCGGCATCACCACCATCCTTGAGAAATCGCTCGGCGCCTCGGCCAAGGCGGGCTCCACCAACCTGGTCGACGTGCTCGGCTATGCCGAGCCGGTGACGACCCGCGGCTTCGTGTTCATGGACACGCCGGGCTATGATCCGGTCTCGGCGACCGGCCAGGTCGCCGGCGGCGCCAACATGATCTGCTTCACCACCGGGCGCGGCTCGGTCTATGGCTGCAAGCCGGCACCTTCGCTGAAGCTCGCCACCAACTCCGCCCTCTTCCGGCGCATGCCCGACGACATGGACATCAACTGCGGCGGCATCGTCGATGGCGAGGAGAGCGTGGCCGCCTGCGGCCAGCGCATCTTCGACCTGATCCTCGCCACCGCCTCCGGCCAGCGCACCAAGAGCGAGGAGATGGGCTTCGGCGACGACGAGTTCGCCCCCTGGCAACTCGGCGCCGTCATGTAGGCCGCTGACGCCGCCCGCAGCCGGACAAGCCGCGCGGTCGGCTACTTGATGCCGGCGCGCATGAAGGACTGCACGAACTGGCGCTGGAAGAGCAGGAAGGCGACCAGCAGCGGCGCCGTCGACAGGAGCGTGGCGGCGGAGATGACGGACCAGTCGATGCCCTGGTCGGTCGAGGAGAAGATGGCGAGGCCGACGGTCAGCGGGCGGGTGGCGACCGAGTTGGAAACGATCAGCGGCCACAGGAAATTGTTCCAGTGGAAGCTGACGGAGACCAAGCCCCAGGCCAGGAACACCGGCTTGGCCAGCGGCACGTAGACGCGCAGCAGGAGCTGCAGCGCACCGCAGCCCTCCACCGTCGCCGCCTCGTCCAGCTCCTTCGGGATGCTGCGGAAGGTCTGGCGCAGCAGGAAGATGCCGAAGGCCGAGGCGGCATAGGGCAGGCCGATGCCGGCCAGGGTGTCGATCAGGCCGAGGGCGCGCAAGGTGCGGTAGTTCTCCACGATCAGCACGTCGGGCATGATCATGAGTTGCATCAGCACCAGGACAAACACCACCTCCCGCCCCGGGAAGGGATAGCGGGCAAAGGCGAAGGCGGCGAGCGTGGCCAGCACGAACTGCGCCGCAAGGATGCCGGTGACCAGCAGGAAGGTGTTGAGGAAATAGCGCGGAAAGGGTGCGGCGGCCCAGGCGGCGGCGAAGTTCTCCAGGGTCAGCGGCGCCAGCAGGTCGAAGCTGACGGCATATTGGGCCGGATGGATCGCCGCCCACGCCGCCCAGGCCAGGGGCGCGATCCACACCACCGCCAGCAGCCAGGCGGCGGCGGTGTTGAGGGCCTCGACCACGCGGTCGCCGATCGCCGGGCGATCCGCGCTCATCGGTAGTGGATCCGCTTGTCGAGCAGCGTGAGCTGCACCACGGCGGCCAGCACCAGGATCGCCAGCAGCACCATGGTCAGTGTTGCGGCATAGGCGGAATCCCAGAACCGGAAGCCGGTCTCATAGATGTAGAACAGCAGCAGGGCGGTGGCATTGTCGGGCCCGCCGCGGGTCATCACGAAGATGTGGTCGACCAGGCGGAAGCCGTTGATCACCGCGTTGACCAGCACGAACAGCGTGGTCGGCATCAACAGCGGGAAGGTGACGCGGCGGAAGAAATACCAGCGGCCGGCCCCTTCAAGGGCCGCGGCTTCGCGCAGCGAGGGGGGGATCTGCTGCAGCGCGGCGAGGTAGAAGATCATGAAGAACCCCGCCTCCTTCCACACCGCCACCATGATCACCGCGGCCAGCGCGGTCGCCTTGTCGCCCAGCCAGTTGTGCGCACCGCCGCCGAACAGGCCGCGGACCTGGTCCAGCAGCCCATAGTCGGGGGTGTAGAAGAACAGCCAGATGTTGGCGACGGCGATCAGCGGCAGCACGGTCGGGGTGAAATAGGCCATACGCACCGCCGTGCGGCCGGCCAGCCGGCCATTGACGAACAGTGCCATCGCCAGGGCCAGCGCGACCGACACCGGAATGGTGCCCAGCGCGTACCAGGCATTGTTCTCCATCACCTGCCAGAAGATCGGGTCGTCCAGCATGGCGGCGTAGTTGTCGAGCCCGACAAAGCGGGCGGGACGCGCCCCGCGCGGCGTGGAATAGAAGCTGCCGATCAGCGTGGTGACCGCCGGCACATGGGTGAAGGCGGCGAGCAGAACGGCCGCCGGCAGGATCATCAGCCAGCCGATGACGGCGGCGGGAAGGTGGCGTGGCATGGGCCGGAAAGGGGGCGGCGCGCGGGCCGCCCCCTGCCCCGTCGGCTACTTGAAGGGCCGCAGCAGGCGCTCGGCCTCGCGCTGGGCGTCGCGCAGCGCGGCGGCGGCCGGCTTGGTGCCGGTCAGGATCGCCTGCAGCGCGTCATTCAGCGCCTTGGTGACGCGCTGGTTGTCGTGGGTCGACAGCTCGGCGACGGCGTGGGGAAGCTGGTCGCGGGCCACGGCGGCGGCCGGGAAGCCGGCGACATAGGCCTTCATCGCCGGCGTCTCGAAGGCGGCCTTGCGCACCGCGACATAGCCGGTGTCGATGCCCCACTGCGCGGCCCGCTCCGGCGAGGTCGCCCACTGCACGAAGCGGAAGGCGGTTTCCTGCTGGGCGGCCGGGGCGTTCTTGAAGATGTAGAAATTGCCGCCCCCGGTCGGGCTGCCGATGCGCTTGCCGGCGGGCATCATGCCGACGCCGAAGGGAAACTTGGCGTTGTTGCGGACATTGGTGAGGTTGCCGGTGGTGGTCCACATGATGGCGACCTTGCGCTCGAAGAAGTCGCGGGGGGTGGTGCCCCATTCGACGATGCCCGGGGGATGGATCTTGTGCTTCTGGGCGAGGTCGTACCAGAACTGCGCCGCCTCGATCACGCCCGGCGCGTCAAAGCGGGTCTCGGTGCCGGCGCTGTTCATCAGCAGCACGTCGTTCTGCGTGGTCAGCGCCTGGAACAGCCAGTAGGGGAAGCCGGAGGACGGGATCTGCACGCCCCACTGGGTGACGTTGCCGGCGGCATCGCGCTTCGTCAGCTTCTGCCCGAAGGAGACCAGCTCGTCCCAGGTGCGCGGCGGCTGCTCGGGGTCGAGCCCGGCTTCCTTGAACAGTTCCTTGTTCCAGTACTGCACGATGGTCGAGCGCTGGAAGGGAATGCCCCAGGTCTTGCCGCCGGTCTGGCTGTTCTCCATGAAGCCCGGGTAGAAGTCGGCCAGCCACGCCTTGTCGGCATCGCTCTTGATGAAGCCGTCGAAGGGAATGATGGCATCCTCATCGATCAGGGTGAACATGTCGGTCGACAGGATCACCGAGAGTGCCGGCACATCACCGCTCTTCACTGCCGTCAGCACCTTGGTGATGGTGTCCTGGTAGCTGCCGGAATAGATCGGCTTCACGCTGTGGCCGGGGTTCTCCCTGGCGAAATCGGCAGCCATGGTGTCGATCAGCTTGGTGATCGGGCCGCCGACAGCGACCGGGTAGTAGAAGGAGATCTCCGCCGCCAGGGCCGGTCCGGCCAGTGCCGCCGCCAGGCCGGCCGCGGCCAGCCGCTTCGTCAGTTGCTTGAGCATCTTCAGGCTCCTCCGTTGGTTCAACAGACAGGCGCGATCAGCCGGTGGCGCAGGTCGTCGCGCCGCCGTCCGTCGGCCGGATCGAACAGGTGTACATCGGCCCCGCCCCAGCCCAGGCGCAGCCCCTCGCCACGCCGGCCGCGCTGGTCGCCCGGCAGACGCATCAGCATGGCCGCCCCGCCGGCTTGGCAGGTGACCAGGCTGTCGGCGCCGAGATACTCGATTTCCGTGACAATCGCGGGTACGCCGCCGCTCTCCACCGGCCGTACCGCCTCGGGCCGCACGCCGTAGCGCAGCGGCTGGCCGGGGGTGAGAAGGCCGGTCCCGCCAAGCGAGCCATCCTCGCCGATGTCGATCAGGTTCATCGGCGGCGTGCCGATGAAGCCGGCAACGAAGGCGGTGGCGGGCCTGGCATAGAGATCGGCGGGCGGGCCGTCCTGCTCGATGCGCCCCTCCTTCAGCAGGATCACCTGGTCGGCCATGGTCATCGCCTCGACCTGGTCATGGGTCACGTAGAGCATGGTCATGCCCAGCGACTGCTGCAGGCTGCGGATCTCGCGCCGCATCTCGTGCCGGAGCTGGGCGTCCAGGTTCGACAGCGGCTCGTCCATCAGCGTCACCGCCGCTTCCGAGACGATCGCCCGGCCCAGCGCCACGCGCTGCTGCTGGCCGCCGGAAAGCTGGGCGGGCTTGCGCTCCAGCAGGGCGCCGATGCCCAGAAGCTCGGCCACCCTTGACAGCCGGGCCTGCCGCTCCGCCGCCGGCAGGCGGCGCACCTTGAGGCCGAAGACGATGTTCTCGGCAACGCTCAGATGCGGGAACAGGGCATAGTTCTGGAACACCATGGCCAGGCCGCGCGCCGCGGCCGGCAGGCGGGTCACGTCCCGGCCGCCGATCAGGATGCTGCCGTCATCGGGCAGTTCCAGCCCGGCGATCAGGCGCAGCGTGGTCGACTTGCCGCAGCCCGAAGGCCCCAGCAGCACCAGCAGCCCGCCGCTGGCAGCGGCAAAGCTGATGCCGCGCACGGCGGCCTGGCCGCCCCACGCCTTCGCCACGCCGCTCAGTTCGATGCTCGCCACGCCCCCTCCCGCCCGTGAAAGCGGCGCAATCTAGCAGCATTGGATGACGGATCGCCAACCCCGATGGCGGCCCCTCAACCCAGCCGCTTTTCCATATAGACCCGGTTGATGCCCTGCTCGGTGCCGCGATGCGTCTCGACCCAGCCATGGCGGGCATAGAGCGCCTGGTTGGACAGCATCAGAACATTCGTGTGCAGCTTCAGCAGGCGATGGCCGAGGGCGCGCGCCCGGGCGTCCACGAAGTCGAGCAGCAGGCGGCCGATGCCCTGGCCCTGGCGGGAAGGGTCGACGGCGATGTTGTCGAGATAGAGGTGGTCTGGATGGTCCTCGATCACCAGGATGCCGGCGATCTCGCGGTCGGCCAGCACGAACACCTGGCGCGCGGCGATGCGGGCATCGTAGTCGTCCAGCATCGGCAGGGGCTTGCGGCCGATCACCGGCACCCAGCGCGCATAGGCGCGATCCACCAGGGCGGCGACTGCCGGTGCCTCGGCGGCGGTGGCTTCACGTATCGTCATCACTGGCCTTCGGCTCTGCTCCGCATTAATCTTAGCCGCGATGCGCGCAGTTATCACCGCCCTGCTGTGCCTTGCCGCCGGCGCCGCCTGGGCCGCGGAGCTGAAGCTCTACGAGCACAAGAACTTCGAGGGCCGGTCGATCCGCCTGCGCGGTTCGGACCCCAATTTCGCCAACCGGGGCTTCAACGATGTCGCCTCCTCGGCGATCATCGATTCGGGCTGGTGGGAATTGTGCGAGGGCAGCAACTTCCGCGGCTGCAAGACGCTCGGCCCCGGCTCCTACCGCAGCCTCGCGAGCGAGGGGATCAACGACCGCATCTCCAGCGTGCGGCCGGTGCCGCGCCCGGATGGCGGTCGCAGCGGATCGGCGGCCGGCCGCTACCAGAACGACGATGACGACGACGGCGACGATTTCCTCAGCCTGCTGTTCGGTGCGCGGCGCCAGGCTCCGGCTGCGGCAGCGCCGGCGGGCGGCGGCGCGATCCGCTGGAACGAGCCGGCTGCACCACCCGCCGGCACGCCGAACCCTGCCGTCGTCTGCGCCCGGCATATCGACCGGCATCTGCGCGAGGCCAATCCGGGGCTCGTCGGCCATACGGTGATGACGCGCTATGACGGCGCCACCGGCGATGGCGTGCTGGAGACCACCGACGGCCGTTCCCTGCCCTTCTCCTTTGTCTGCGGCGTTGCCGATGGGCAGGTCGCCAACTTCACCATCCAGGGGCGCACTCCATGACCGACGGCGCAGCACCGCCGGTGACCGCCGAACGCCTTGCCGCCTGGTTCGAGGCATCGCCGGCGATCAAGTTCCTCCAGTTGTCCGTGGTCGCGATCGATGCCGCCGGGCCAAGCCTGACCGTGCGCATGCCGATGCGCCACGAGCTTCAGCGCGGCATCCAGCCCGGGCAGTTCCACGGCGGCCCGATCGCTACCCTGATCGACACCGTCGGCGATTTCGCCGTGGCCATGGTCACCGGCGGGCCGGTTCCCACCATCAACATGCGGGTCGACTATCTGCGGCCGGCGACCGGGGACTATCTCGAGGCCAGGGCCACGGTGCGCCGGGCGGGGCGCACCGTCTGCGTCTGCGACATCGACGTGGTGGACAGCCAGCAACGGCTGTGCGCCATCGGCCGGGCCACCTATTCCAGCGTCGTCGGCTGACCCCTTCAGATGCCCACGAAGCCGATGGCGTTGATGCCGAAGGTGACCGCCCCGAAGTTCTGGAAGTAGCAGACCGTGTCGTCGACGCCGATGAAGGCCTCGATGCCCTGCGCGTCGCCCTGATAGCTCGAATCCCAGGGCTGAGGCGTGGCATAGATGGCCCGCAGGCTGTCCTGCGCCGGGTTGTTCAGCATCCTGCACATGGTCGCCAGCGCATCGCCGGTCACGCTGCCGGAGGGCGCGTGATAGACGACCACATTGGTCGGCGCGTCCCGGCTCAGCATGATCACGCCGGCGCAGGTCAGAAGGCCGAACGCCACGCAGCGCGACGAGGTGCCGTCAAGGGTGAAGCTGGCGAAATTCCCCTGGCCGACATTGGTCACATTGGTGGTCTGACCGACGGCGGGAAGCTCGTGGCTGCCGCCATCCCTTGCCTTGCGGAAGGCGGCCGAGAAGGACAGTGCCGCGGTGGTGCCGCGGCCGATCTTGTATTCGATCATCCCGTTCCTCCCGTTCCTCTCGTTCCGCGCGCGGCCGCCGGAGGGCAAGCCTACGGCGATGTCACGCCCCTGAAAAGCCGCAATGATTGACAGGATTTGTGATCCATGATCACCAAGGATCCCATCCTCGACCAACTGGGCGGCACCTATTGCGCCATGCCTGCGCCCTCTCGCCATGTCTGCTCCCCCTGACCCCGGCAGTTCGCGCGCGGATGCCTGGACGCGCGGGCTGGTCGGCGAGAGCTACGACGAGATTGCGGCAGCGTTCATCGCCGGCGGTGTCCGGGCGCCCAAGGTGGTGTGGAGGCCGCAGCCGGCCGACATCCTCTCATCCCAGTGCCGGTTCGCGCTGCAGTACTGGGAGGATGCCCGGGGCAAGGCCGGCGCCCCGCCGCTGGCAGCCCTCGATCCGCTGAGCCTGCGGCCGGCGCTCGGCTATCTGAGCATCCTGGAGCCGGTCGCCGACGGCACGGATTTCCGCTACCGCCTGTTCGGCACGCAGATCACCGCAATGTCCGGCTATGACCTGACCGGCGAACTCGCCAGCCGCCAGCCGGCCAGCGCCTATGTGGTCGACTTCGCCGTGGCCTCCTTCCGCGCCGCCATGCTGCGCAGGCAACCCCTGCTGACCCTGCGCAACCCCGTGGGCGCGCAGTTCACCGCGAGCTGGGAGCGGCTGGTCCTGCCCTTCCTGGACGGCGACGGCGCGGTCGCGCGGCTGCTGTCGGTCAGCGTGCCGCTGACCCGCAAGGACCAGCCCGTCCACATCGTCTTCCCCGGGGCGGCGCCGCTGAAGGAATAGCGCTCACGGCCTGACGATCACCTTGCCGAACACCTCGCGGTCGCGCAGCAGGCGGAAGGCCTCGCGCGTCTCCTCCAGCGGCAGCACGCGGTCGATCACCGGGGTGATCCGTCCGGCCTTCACGAGGGCCAGCAGCGCTTCCACATCGCCGGCCGACCAGCCGTTGGAACCGATGATGTTCAGTTCGAAGGTCCAGATGTAGCGGATGTCGGTCGGCGGGTCGAAGCCCGCGGTGGCGCCGCAGGTCAGCATGCGGCCATCGCGCCGCAGCACCTTCAGTGCCTTGGCCCAGGTGTCGCCGCCGGTGAAGTTCACCACCACGTCGACGCCGCCGCCCTCCCCCCTGACCCGCGGCTTGCCGAACATCGCGATCACCTGCTCGCGAAAATCGCTGGCGCGGTAGTCGATCACATGGTCGGCGCCAAGCTGGCGCAGCCGGGCGAGCTTGTCGGGTGAGCTGGCGCAGGCGATGACCTCGCAGCCGGCCATCCGTGCAAGCTGCAGGCTGCAGGTGCCAACCCCGCCCGAGGCGCCGAGGATCAGCACCTTCTCGCCCGCCTTCACCCGGCCGCGCGTCATCATCATCCGGTAGGCGGTGCCATAGGCGCAGGGCAGCGCTGCCGCATCCTCGAAGCTGATGGCCGGGTCGAGGCGGATGAGCTGGCTTGCCGCGCAGCGCACATATTCGGCCAGCCCGCCATCGACCGTCTCGCCGATCAGCCCGGGGCGATGCTGGAGGATCGGGTGGATCACCACCCGGTCGCCGGGGGCCCAGCCGGCAACGCCCTCGCCCAGCGCCGCCACCTCGCCGGCGATGTCGATGCCCATGACGATCGGCATCGGAATGCGGATCCCCGGCATGCCCTTCAGGGTGAACAGGTCATGGGCGTTCAGCGCGCAGGCCGCCACCTTCACAACCACCTCGCCCGGGCCGGGAACCGGCTCCGCGTGGTCGTGGCGGAGCGTCAGCTCCTCGATGCCGCCATGCTGCTGGATCGTGACCGCGCGCATTCTCAGCTCCCTGTCCGCTTGTCGGCGCCCGGACGGTAGCGTAGCGTTCCCGCCCGCAACAAGCTCGCCATCCTGATGCCCGCACCGCCATCGACCACTGTATTCTCTGCAGCACCCGTCGCCGCCCCCGCCGGCGGCCTCGCCGACCCGGACGGCTTCTACGCCGCCCTGATCGCCGCCCATGACGGGCTTACGGCCGCGCAGTCGCGCGCACTCGATGCCCGGCTGGTGCTGCTGCTGGCCGACCGCGTGGGCGATCCGGCGGTGCTTGCCGGCTGCCTCGCGGCGGCCCGGACC
>CAZEQG010000051.1:6757-11177 GCA_964514295.1 uncultured Alphaproteobacteria bacterium | reverse complement strand
GAACCTGAAGGCGGCGATCGCCGGCGAGACGCACGAGTACACCGACATGTACCCGGGCATGGCGCGCACCGCCCGCGAGGAAGGCTTCGACGAGATCGCCGACTGGTTCGAGACCCTCGCCAAGGCCGAGAAGAGCCATGCCGGCCGCTTCCAGAAGGCCCTCGACACGCTGGCCTGAGCCGGCGCCGATCGGACGAGCCTGAAAGCGGGCGCACAAGCCTGACAGTGGGACCGGGGGCGGGCGGCAGGCTCCGCCCCCGGCCTGTTTGCCGTTGCTCTTGGGAGGCCATCATGCGGGAAGGCAGCCTGGAGGCGCCTGTTCGCCATCCTTTGGCGTGGCAGGACGCCGAGTTCTGGGACGAGGAGAAGCTGGACGCCGAGATGCGGCGCGTGCTCGACATCTGTCACGGCTGCCGGCGCTGCTTCAACCTGTGCGACAGTTTCCCGCGGCTGTTCGACCTGGTCGACAATGCCCCCTCGGAGGAGCTGGACACCGTCGACAGCAAGGATTTCAAGCAGGTCGTCGATGCCTGCACGCTGTGCGACCTGTGCTTCATGACGAAGTGCCCCTATGTGCCGCCGCACGAGTTCAACCTGGACTTCCCGCACCTGATGCTGCGCTACCGGGCCGTGGAGGCGCGCAAGAACGGGCTGGCCTGGACCGAAAGGCAGCTCAAGGAGACCGATCGCAACGGCCGGCTCGGCACCGCCCTCGCCCCGCTCGCCAACTGGGCGACGGACACCGGCAACGGGCTTGCCCGCGGCGTGATGGAGAAGGTTGCGGGCGTCGACCGCCGCGCCGCGCTGCCCAGGTTCAATTCCAAGACCTTCACCCGCATCGCCCGCGACAATCCGCCGGCGGTCGCCGCCGAGGGGCCGGCCAAGGGGCGCAAGGCGGTGATCTATGCCACCTGCTTTGCCAACTACAACGAGCCGTCGATCGGCACCGCGGCGCTTGGCGTGCTGGCCAGGTTCGGGGTCGAGACCGAGGTGGTCTATCCGCGCTGCTGCGGCATGCCCCAGCTCGAGAACGGCGAGATCGCCCGCGTCGCCGAGGCTGCCCGCGAGGTTGCGGCGGCCCTGCTGCCCTATGTCGACAAGGGCTATGACATCGTCGCCCTGGTGCCCTCCTGCGCCCTGATGATGAAGTTCGAATGGCCGCTGCTGCTGCCGGAGGACGAGCAGGTCAAGCGCCTCGCCCAGGCCAGCTTCGACATCAGCGAATACGTCGTCGACCTTGCCAAGCGCCATGGCATGCCGGCGGGGGCGGAAGCCCTGGACGGCGGCGTGACGCTGCACATCGCCTGCCATGCCAGGGCCCAGAACATGGGCCAGAAGGCGACAGAGATGTTGCGCCTGCTGCCCAAGACCAAGGTCGCGGTGGTCGAGCGCTGTTCCGGCCATGGCGGCGCCTGGGGCGTGATGAAGGGCAACTACGAGGTGGCGCTGAAGGTCGGCAAGCCGGTGGCGCGCCAGGCCGTCCAGGCCGGCAACGCCCATGTCGCCTCCGAATGCCCGCTCGCCGGCGTGCACATCCTGCAGGGGATGGATGCGCTGGCGGCCGAGAAGGGCGAGCCCTCCAAGGCGCCGGAACGGGCGCCACACCCGATCGAGCTGTTCGCCCGCGCCCTCGGCGTCGCCTGACGCCGACCCGCCCCTCCTTTCGCCATCCGTCCGGAAGAGCCCCGATGCCAGGAACGCTTGCCATGCCGAAGAAGCTCATCACCCCGGCCGACGTGCTGCCGGTTGCCGAATATCTGAAGATCCGCGCCGAGCAGCGCAGGCGCATGGTGGGTGTAAAGAAACACCGCCGGGTTGAGGTGGGGCCGTTTGCCACCTTCTATTTCGAGAACTACGACACCATGTGGCACCAGGTCCAGGAGATGCTCTACATCGAGAAGGGCGGGGCCGAGCAGGTGCCGGGCGAGCTTGAGGCCTACAACCCGCTGATCCCGCAGGGCGACAGCCTGGTTGCCACGGTCATGTTCGAGATCGACGATCCTGACAGGCGCAAGCGGGTGCTGGGGCGCCTGGGGGGGGTCGAGCACACCGCCTTCGTCAGTGTCGCCGGCCACACCATCACCGGGACGGCCGCCGAGGACCAGGACCGCACCAACGCGCAGGGCAAGGCATCTTCCGTCCAGTTCATCACCTTCACCTTCCCGCCCGAGGCCATCGCCGCCTTCCGCCAGCCTGGCGCCCAGGTGATCGTCGGCTTCAAGCACCCGGAATATGCCCACATGTCGATGCTGCAGGAGCCGGTGCGCGCGGCCCTGGCGGGCGATTTCGACTGACGGGGGCGTCAGCTCGTCACCGTCACCGGGATCGCGTTTCCGTGGTTGGCGGGATAGTACATGCCCTGGCTCTGCATCGTGGAGCCATAGGCATAGTAGAACTTCTCGGAAATCGCGGCGGCGGCGATAGCCTTGTCCTCGGGATAGCAGCTGGGGTTTGACTTCAGGAACCCCTCGAATTGAAGCTGCGGGGTAAAGTGGTCGAGCAGCAGCCTCTGGGTTGTTCGCCATTGCGTCGATTCGTCCAGCGTGTGGATGGGATCGTCGAGCTGGCTGCCGCCGTCCCGCGCGCCGATGGCATTGAAGGTGGTGGTGACCGTCGCCCCCTTGTAGCCGACCACCGCCACGCCGCTGCGCTTGGACTTCAGCCCCTTGACGAACAGGTCGATGCCGCGCTCCCCGACATTGCCGTCGGCCACGAAGCAGGCGAACAGCACGATCCGCGTGCAGCCGATGCCAAGCTTCTTGCCGATCAGGATCCCCAGATCCTCCCACTCCATCCTGAAGCCGTTCAGCGACGTCTTGCTGCTGCCGCGGCCGCCGTGGCACACCACATACAGCGTCTCGCCACTGCCGATGCCGGACAGCCCGTCGATCTCGCCGAGGTCCAGGATCGCCACGTCCTGGCTGTTGAAGTTGCGCCGCTCCATGATCTCGAGCTGCATGATGAACTCGACATCGGCCCACATGATGAAGTCGGTGATCTGCGACTTGTCGGGGTGAACGAACAGCAGCATCCGGGCCTCCCGCCATCTGGTGCGGGGATGCTCGGCCGCTGCGTTGCCGAATGCCGGAACGCGCCGACACATCCATGCGTGCCAGCCATCCTATCACGACGCAATCAAAGGTTGGAGTCGAAACTCCAGCCACCCCGGCCGGCTACTTCACCACCTCGCCCGGATAGGCGCCCCAGATGTCGGCGCGGGCCAGCCAGCCCTTCAGCCCCTGGGCCTCGACCCTGCACCACTGTCCCTGGCATTCGCTCAAGGCGCCGACCACACCGCTCTCGGCCACCGCCACCACGGCGGCGTCGGGGGAAGGGCTGCGGCGGATCGTCGTGCGCTCGGCCGTGACCAGGAAGGAGCGCTTGCCCGACAGCATGGACTGATGCACCCAGCCCGTGGTGCCCTCGGCATCGCGGATGCGCCGCCAGGTCTCGTGCTCGTCGACGATCTCCACCGGCATGTTGCGGCGCACGAACACCCATTCCACGGGATAGCGCACGCCGGGGCCGGTGCGCAGGTTCGCCTCCTCCGCCCGCAGCGACACGAAGCGTGGCACGGGCAGTTCCTTCTCGCCGGCGAATGCCGCCGGCAGGGTGGCGGCGAGAACCAGCAGGCTGCTTACAATCAACTTCAACATGATCACGCATCCCTCTGTGATCACGCGATTCCTTTGGCTGCAGAATGCCCCAGCCACCGGGCAGCGTCAAGCCGCCCGGATGGACATTCGGCCGGCTCGATGCTACCGCTCGGCACCGGGGACACGACCGGGAGGACGGGGAAACGCCGATGCCAGGAAAGAAGCCTCTGGTGATCGTCACGCGCAAGCTCCCGGACATGATCGAAACCCGGATGATGGAGCTGTTCGAGGCGCGCCTGAACCTTGAGGACCGGCCGCTGACCCCGGCCCAGCTCATCGAGGCCGTGAAGCAGGCCGAGGTGCTGGTGCCGACCGTCACCGACCGCGTCGATGCCCGCATCCTCGCCCAGGCCGGCCCGCAGCTCCGCCTGATCGCCAGCTTCGGCACCGGCGTCGACCATATCGACCTGGCGACGGCGCGGCAGAAGTCGATCACCGTCACCAACACGCCCGGGGTGCTGACGGAAGACACCGCCGACATGACCATGGCGCTGGTGCTGGCGGTCAGCCGCCGCCTGAGCGAAGGCGAGCGCCTGGTGCGGGCGGCGCGCTGGGAGGGCTGGAGCCCCACCTCCATGCTCGGCCACCGCATCTGGGGCAAGCGGCTCGGCATCATCGGCATGGGCCGCATCGGCCAGGCGGTGGCGCGCCGGGCGCGCGGCTTCGGCCTGTCGATCCACTACCACAACCGCCGCCGGGTCCACCCCGACATTGAGGCCGAGCTGGAGGCGACCTACTGGGAAAGCCTGGACCAGATGCTGGCG
>CAZEQG010000051.1:0-6747 GCA_964514295.1 uncultured Alphaproteobacteria bacterium | reverse complement strand
CCCGCATGGACATCGTGTCGGTGAACTGCCCGCACACCCCGGCCACCTATCACCTGCTGTCGGCGCGCCGGCTGAAGCTGATGCGGCCGACCGCAACCCTGGTCAACACCTCGCGCGGCGAGGTGATCGACGAGGTGGCGCTGGCCAAATGCCTTGCCGCCGGCGAGATCGCCGGGGCCGGTCTCGACGTCTTCGAGCATGAGCCGGCGATCAACCCCAAGCTGCTGGAGCTGGACAACGTGGTGCTGCTGCCGCACATGGGCAGCGCCACCATCGAAGGTCGCATCGACATGGGCGAGAAGGTGATCATCAACATCAAGACCTTCGTCGACGGCCACACCCCGCCCGACCGGGTGCTGGAGCAGATGTTCTAGCGGTGCCGGCGGTGGGCTGGATCGACATCGTGTCGCCGACGCTGCGACGCCTGCATCAGGCCTGGTGCGAGCTGCGCGGCCCGCAGCACATGGCCCACCTCAACGACTACAACGCCTTCGTGGCGCCGCTCGATGTCGAGTATGCCGCCTGCGTGCTGGTGCCCGGCGATGGCGGCAGCCCCTGGTTCCGCCATGTCGGCCCGCGGCTGCAGCCGATCATGCATGGCTGCAAGGCCGGCACCGGCTTCCACGACATCGCCAGCCAGGTGGTGCGGGCGGCGGTGACGGCACCCTTCCACCGCGTGATCTCCGGCCGCCAGCCGGATTGCCGGCGCGGCCAGTATGTCGTTCTTGGCCGTACCCAGGGCTACGAGCAGCTTCTGCTGCCCTTTGCCAACAACGCCATGCGGGTCTGCGCCGTGCAGGCGCTCTACGACATGTCAGGGAGGCACTGACCGCCATGCAGCCGCCCGAAACGCCGGCGGAGGAACAGTTCCGTCTCGCCGCCCTGCACTATCTCGGGCTGCTCGACACGCCGGCCGAGCGCGACTTCGACGACCTCGTGGCGCTGGCCCAGGTACTGTTTCAGGTACCGATCGCGCTGATCTCCCTGATCGACCGCGACCGACAGTGGTTCAAGGCGCGGGCCGGCTTCGACGGGCAGGAGGGGCCGCGCGCCACGTCCTTCTGCGGCCACGCCATCCTGGCGCCGGAGGGGCTGGTGGTGCCCGATGCCAGCCGCGATCCGCGCTTCCATGACAATCCCTTCGTCACCGGGGCGCCGCACATACGCTTTTATGCCGGCGCGCCGCTGCGCCTGCCCAGCGGCTATGCCATCGGCACCCTGTGCATCATCGACCGGGCGCCACGCCCGGGCTTCGGCCCGGCCGACCAGGCGCGGCTCGCCAGCCTTGCCGGGCTGGTGGTGGAACTGATGGGCCTGCGCATGCTGCGTGCCGAGCTCGACGCCCAGCGCCTCGCCACCGACCGGCACCGCGCCCTGCTGGCGGCGGCAAATGCTCCCCTGGCGCTGGTCGACGCCGCCGGCCGCATCGAGGAATGCAGCCCCGCCTTCGCCGGTCTCTCGGCCGTGCAGCCGCCCGAGGGCGCGCTGCTGGCCGATGCGCTTGCCGGCGCCGACCCGGCGCTCGACCTTGCCGCGATCGAGGTCAGCGCCACTGTCAGCCTGGGCGGGGTCAGGCTGACCATCCACCGCGACATCGCCGGCTACGCCATAACCAACTGACCCGCGCCCCCGCCGCCGGGCTCCGGCTACCCCCCGCAGCCCTTGCAGCCGGGCGCGCGGGCGAATTTCAGCGTCCGCGTCGTGGCCGACAGCCCGTCCCACAGCATGAGGCGGCCGCTGAGGCTGTCGCCGAGGCCGAGCAGTTCCTTCAGCGCCTCGGTCGCCTGGAGCGTGCCCATCACGCCGGCCACGGCGCCCAGTATGCCGGCGGTCTCGCAGCGCGGCACCAGCCCGGCCGGGGGCGGGACGGGGTGCAGGCAGCGCCAGCACGGGTGCGGCGCCCCGAGATGCGCCTTCACCGTGGTGAGCTGCCCCTCGAAACGGTAGAGCGCGGCGGTGACCAGGCTGCGGCCGGCGGCGACGCAGGCATCGTTCAGCAGGTAGCGCGTGTCGAAATTGTCGCTGCCGTCGATCACCAGGTCGGCTGCCGCCACCAGGGCGCCGGCATTGGCGGCGGACAGGCGCTGGGCCACCGCCTCCACCCGTACCTCCGGGTTCTGCCGGGCGACGAAGGCGGCCGCCGCCTCCACCTTCGGGCGGCCCAGGTCGCCCTGCCCGAAGATCACCTGGCGCTGCAGGTTTGACAGGTCCACCCGGTCGTCATCGACCAGGGTCAGGCTTCCCACCCCGGCCGCCGCGAGATACTGGATGACCGGCGCCCCCAGCCCGCCACAGCCGACCACCAGCACGCGGGCGGCGAGCAGGCGCTCCTGCCCGGCCTCGCCCACCTCATCGAGGATCAGGTGGCGGGCGTAGCGCAGCTCCTGCGCGTCCGTGAGCGCCATCGCCTCAGCCCCGTCCGGTCGAGCCGAAGCCGCCGGCCGCCCGCGCCGTCTCCGGCAGGCTTTCGGCCAGGCTCCAGGCGATCCGGGCGACCGGCGCCACCACAAGCTGGGCGATGCGCTCGCCCCGGCCGATGGCGACGGGGGCGTCGCCGTGGTTCACCAGGATCACGGCGATCTCGCCGCGATAGTCGGCATCGATGGTACCCGGCGCGTTCAGCACCGTGACCCCATGCTTCAGCGCCAGGCCGGAGCGCGGGCGGATCTGCGCCTCGAAGCCCGCCGGCAGGGCGATGGCAATGCCGGTCGGCACCGCCGCCCGGCCACCCGGGGCCAGCAGCACGGGAGCGGCTGCGCGCAGGTCCAGCCCGGCCGCACCGTCACTGGCATAGGCCGGCAGCGGCAGGTCCTGCGCCCCCGGCAGGCGGCGGATGGCAAGGGCGGGCGTCATCGGCCGAACACGCCGGCGATGCGCTCGGCCAGCCGCGCCGCCACCTCGGCCTTGGTCAGGCGCGGCCAGTCCTCCACCCCGTCGGCGGTCACCAGATGCACGGTGTTGGCCTCGCCGCCGAAAGTGCCGGTGCCGGGCGACACGTCATTGGCGCAGATCCAGTCGCAGCCCTTGGGGATGCCGTAGTCCTTGCTGGTCTGGCGGCCAATCGTCCAGATCCAGTCGCAGCCCTTGCGGGCCAGCTTGGCGCGGGCATGCTCCACCACCCGCTCGGTCTCCGCGGCGAAGCCGATCACCAGCCGCGGCCGGGGGCTGCCGCGCGACAGGGTGGCGAGCAGGTCGGGGTTCTCGACCAGGGTCAGGGCGGGCGGGCCGTCGCCGCCCTTCTTCAGCTTCTGTGCCGCCGCCTCCACCCGCCAGTCGGCGACGGCGGCGGCGCAGACCAGGATGTCGGCCGGCAGTGCCGCCTGGCAGGCGGCCAGCATGTCGCGCGCCGATTCGACCGGCACCACCCGGCAGCCGGGCGGATCGGCCTCCCGCGTCGGGCCGCTGACCAGGGTGACGGCGGCCCCCAGCCGGGCCAGGGCGGCGGCGATCGCGTGGCCCTGCTTGCCGGAGCTGCGGTTGGCGATGTAGCGCACCGGGTCGATCGCCTCATGGGTCGGCCCGGAATTCACGATCGCGGTCAGCCCGGCCAGCCGGCCGCCGCCCAGCATGGCCTCGATCGCGGCCAGGATCTCCATCGGCTCGGCCATGCGGCCGGGGCCGTACTCGCCGCAGGCCATGGCGCCGTCATTCGGCCCGGCGACGGCGACGCCGCGCGCCCTCAGGCTCGCCATGTTGGCCACGGTTGCGGGGTGCTGCCACATCCGTACATTCATGGCCGGCGCCACCAGCACCGGCTTGTCGGTCGCCAGCAGCGCGGTCGAGGCCAGGTCGTCGGCCAGCCCCGCCGCCATCTTCGCCAGCAGATCGGCGGTTGCCGGCGCCACCACCACCAGGTCGGCGGCGCGCGAAAGCTGGATATGGCCCATGGCGCTCTCGTCGGTCAGGTTCCACAGGTCGCGGTAGACCGTGTCCTCTGTCAATGCCTGCACCGACAGCGGGGTGACGAACTGCTCGCCGGCCCGGGTCAGGATCGCGCGCACCGCGCAGCCGCGTTCGCGCAGGCGCCGGATCAGGTCCAGGCTCTTGTAGGCGGCGATGCCGCCGGCGATGACCAGCAGGATGCGGCGGCCCTGAAGCATGGCCGCCACGCTAGTCACAACAGCGCCGCCAGCGCAATCGCGCCGACCACCAGCCAGGGCAGCCAGGCCAGCCGGCCGCGCCGCTCGGCCAGGCGGTCGGCGAGCAGGCGCACGGTCTCCGGATGCAGGTGCAGCCCCTGGCCGCCGGCCATCCGGTCGACCGCGAGTTCCAGGGTGTCGAGGGTGGCCGGCAGCCGGGCGATGACCCGGCCGAGGGCGCCGGCGGTCTCCGCCAGCCGCGCCTCCGGCCCGCGGTTCTCGCGCACCCAGGCTTCCATCAGCGGCCTCGCCAGCTCCCACATGTTCACGTCGGGGTTCAGCGCCCGGCCCACCCCCTCGGCCACCAGCATGGTCTTCTGCAGCAGCAGGAGCTGGGGCTGCGCCTCCATCTCGAAGGTCTCGGTCACCTGGAAAAGCTGCGCCAGCAGCCGGGCGATGGAGATCTCGCGCAGGGGCCGGCCCATGATCGGCTCGCCGATCGACCGGCAGGCCTGCGTGAACAGCTCGACCGACTTGTGCGGCGGCACATAGCCGGCGCGGAAATGCACCTCGGCCACGCCACGGTAGTCGCCCGACAGGAAGCCGATGAGCATGTCGGCGAGGTAGTGCCGGGTCTTCAGGTCGAGCCGGCCCATGATGCCGAAATCGACCGGCACCAGCATCCCGGCCGGATCGATGAACATGTTGCCGGGATGCATGTCGGCGTGGAAGAAGCCATCGCGGAACACCTGGCGGAAGAAGGCGGCGGCGGCGGCGGCGAGCAGCCGGTCGGGGTCGTGGCCGGCCGCCCGCAGCGCGTCGACCCGGTCGATGCGGATGCCCTGCACCCGCTCCAGGGTAAGCACCCGCCGGGCGGTCCGGCGCCAGTCGACGCGCGGCACGCGGAACTCGGGATCGGCCCGGAAGTTGCCGGCCAGCTCCGCCGCCGCCGAGGCTTCCAGCCGCAGGTCCATCTCCATCGCCACCGTGTCGGCGAAGGTGGCGACGGCGGCCACCGGCTTCAGCCGTCGCAGGCCCGGCACCGCCAGCTCGGCCAGCTCCGCCAGCCAGTAGAAGAAGTCGAGATCGCGGTCGAAGGCGCGCTCGATGCCGGGGCGCAGCACCTTCACCGCCACCGGCTCCCCCTCCGCCGTGACCGCGAAATGCACCTGCGCGATCGAGGCGGCGGCAACCGGCACCGCCTCGATGCTGGCGAACAGCCTGGCCACCGGCTCGCCCAGCTCGGCCTCGATGGTGGCCATCGCCGCCGCGGCATCGAAGGGGGCCAGCCGGTCCTGCAGGGCCGACAGATCGGCCGCGATCTCGTCGCCCAGCAGGTCGGAGCGGGTGGCCAGCGTCTGGCCCAGCTTCACGAAGCTGGGGCCTAGCGCCACCAGCGCCCGGGCCAGGCGTTCGCCCGGCCGGCCGGGCACATTGCGGCGGCGCGCGAAGCGGGCAAGCCACAGCACGGCCGGCGCCACCGGCACCCGCTCCAGCGGGAACAGCGCGTCATGCCGGGCAAGCGTGCGTGCGATGCCGAACAGCCGCCAGAGGTTGCGCAGCGAGCGGAACAAGCGGGCTAGATCCGCCAGGCGGAATGGATCGCGGCGATGCCGCCCGACAGGTCGCGCACCTGCACCTGCTCCAGCCCCGCCGCGGCGATGCGGCCGGCCAGCGCCTGCTGGTCGGGGAAGCGGCGGATGCTTTCCACCAGATATTCGTAGGCGCCGCGGTCGCCGGCCACGACCTCGCCCAGGCGCGGCAGCAGGCGGAAGGAATAGGCGTCGTAGAGGCTGGCAAGCCCCGGCACCGCGACCCGGCTGAATTCCAGGCACAGGAAGCGGCCGCCGGGGCGCAGCACGCGCCGCGCCTCGGCCAGCGCCGCGTCGATCCGGGTGACGTTGCGCAGGCCGAAGGCGATGGTGTAGGCGTCCAGGCTGGCGCTGGCGACCGGCAGGCATTCGGCGTCGCCCACCAGCCAGTCGATGCGTTCGCTGCCCGGCCGGCCGGCGGCGCGCTGGCGCCCCACCCGGACCATGGATTCGGTCAGGTCGCAGACCATCACGCCGGCCCCGCGGGCGGCGGCGGCAAAGGCGATGTCGCCGGTGCCGCCGGCGACATCGAGCAGGCGCATGCCCGGGCGTGGCGCCAGCCGGTCGACGAAGGCGCGCTTCCACAGCCGGTGCACGCCAAGGCTCATCAGGTCGTTCATCAGGTCGTAGCGCGGCGCCACGCGGGTGAACACCCCCCGCACCAGCCCGGCCTTCTCGGCGGCCGCCACCGTCCTGAATCCGAAATCGGTCTCGCTCATGGCGGCGGAACCATAGCCGAGCCGCCCCGGCGCGGCTAGGATCGGCGGCGATGCCCGAACTGCCCGAAGTCGAGACGGTGATGCGCGGCCTCGCCCCGCATCTGGAGGGGCGGCGGCTGGCCGCCGTGGAACAGCGCCGGCCGGACCTGCGCCGGCCCTTCCCGCCGGACTTCGCGGCCCGCCTGACCGGGCGGCGGGTCAGCCATCTGCGGCGGCGGGCGAAGTACATCCTGGCGACGCTGGACGATGGCGCGATGCTGCTGATCCATCTCGGCATGTCCGGGCGCCTGCTGGTCTCGCCCGGCCGCCCGGCCGCCCTCGACCCGCACGACCATGTAGTGCTGACCACCGAGGACG
>CAZEQG010000050.1:8192-11355 GCA_964514295.1 uncultured Alphaproteobacteria bacterium | reverse complement strand
CCCTGGCGGAGGCCGCCAGCCGCCTGCTGGCCGATCCGGCGGAGGCCGCCCGGCTCGGCGCCAATGGCCGCGCCTATGCCGAGCGCGCCTTCGACCTCGACGCCGTGACGCGGCGCTTCGAGGCGGTGCTGGAAAGGGCTACACTGCCGCGATGAGCATCGAGCGCATCTTCGTCGCCGGCCATCGCGGCCTGGTCGGCGGGGCCGTGGTCCGGGCGCTGCGTGCGGCCGGGCACGAGGGCCTGATCACCGTCGACCGCCGCGCCCTGGACCTGACGCGCCAGGGCGAGGTGGAAGCCTTCCTGCGGCGCGAACGGCCGAGCCACGTGGTGGTGGCGGCGGCCCGGGTGGGCGGCATCCATGCCAATGCCACCTATCCGGCCGAGTTCATCGCCACCAACCTGCAGATCGCCACCAACCTGATCGACGGCGCCTGGCGGGCCGGGGTGGGCAAGCTGCTGTTCCTCGGCTCCTCCTGCATCTATCCGCGCCTGGCGCCGCAGCCGATGACCGAGGACTGCCTGCTGACCGGCCCGCTGGAGCCGACCAACCAGTGGTACGCCGTGGCCAAGATCGCCGGCATCAAGCTGGCCCAGGCCTATCGCCGGCAGTATGGCTGCGACTTCATCTCGGCGATGCCGACCAACCTCTATGGCCCCGGCGACAATTTCGATCCCGAGAACGGCCATGTCATCCCCGCCCTGATCCGCCGCTTCCACGCCGCCAGGGTGGCCGGCGACCCGGTGGTGACGGTGTGGGGAAGCGGCCAGCCGCGGCGGGAGTTCCTGCATGTCGACGACGTGGCGCGGGCCTGCGTCCACCTGCTGTTCAACTACTCGGGCGAGGAGATCGTGAATGTCGGCTGCGGCGAGGATGTCTCGATCCGCGAGCTGGCCGAGGCGGTGAAGGAGACGGTGGGATATCAGGGCGAACTGGTGTTCGACGCCTCCAAGCCCGATGGCGCGCCGCGCAAGCTGCTTGACGTGAGCCGGCTGCGCGGCCTCGGCTGGTCCCCCCGCATCCCGCTGCGCCAGGGCCTGGCCGAGACCTATGCCTGGTACCTGTCGAGCGGCCTGGCCGACACGGGCGCCGCCCGCGTGGCCTGAGCCGCCCGCCAGGAGTTGCCGTGCCGGCGGCTATGCCGCCTTGGCGAGGCTGCGCAGCACGTAGGGCAGGATGCCGCCGTGGCGGAAATATTCCACCTCGTCGGCGGTGTCGATGCGGCAGGTGACGGTGATCTCCTTCCGGCTGCCATCGGCGTAGGTGATCGTCACCTTCACCGGCATGCGCGGCGTGATGCCGCCGGCGATCCCGGTGATGTCGAACACCTCGTCGCCCTTCAGCCCCAGGGTCTGCCGGGTGACCCCCTCGGGGAACTGGAGGGGCAGCACGCCCATGCCGACCAGGTTCGAGCGGTGGATGCGCTCGAAGCTCTCCACGATCACCGCCTTCACGCCCAGCAGCACCGTGCCCTTGGCCGCCCAGTCGCGCGAGCTGCCGGTGCCGTACTCCTTGCCGCCGATCACCACCAGCGGCACGCCATCGGCCATGTAGCGGGTGGCCGCGTCATAGATCGACATCACCTCGCCGGTCGGCACGTATTTCGCCATGCCGCCCGAGGTGCCGGGGGCGGCCTCGTTCTTCAGGCGGATGTTGGCGAAGGTGCCGCGCATCATGATCTCGTGGTTGCCGCGCCGGGCGCCATAGCTGTTGAAGTCGTGCGGGCGCACCTGGCGCTCCAGCAGGTAGTCGCCGGCCGGCCCGTCCTTCTTGATGTTGCCGGCCGGGCTGATGTGGTCGGTGGTGATCGAATCGCCCAGCAGTGCCAGCACCCGGGCGCCGGTGACATCGGCGAAGGTGCCGGGCTCCCGGCTCATGCCGATGAAGTAGGGCGGGTTCTTCACATAGGTGCTCTCGTCCTTCCAGGCATAGGTCAGGCCGCTTGGCGCCTGAACCTTCTGCCACTGCTCGGGCCCCTGGAAGACGTTGGCGTAGCGCCCCTTGAACATGGCCGGAGTAAGGTGCTTGGCGATGGCGCCGGCGATCTCGGCGTTGGACGGCCAGATGTCCTTCAGGAACACCGGGTTGCCGTCGGCATCGCTGCCCAGGGCCTCGGTGGTGATGTCGATCTTCATCGAGCCGGCAATGGCATAGGCCACCACCAGGGGCGGGCTGGCCAGGTAGTTCGCCTTCACCTGCGGGTGGACGCGCCCTTCGAAGTTGCGGTTGCCCGACAGCACCGAGACGGCCAGCAGGTCGTGCTCGTCGATGGTGCGGGCGATGTGGTCGTCCAGCGGCCCGGAATTGCCGATGCAGGTGGTGCAGCCGAAGCCGACGATGTTGAAGCCCAGCTTGTCCATGGCTTCCTGCAGGCCGGCCGCCTGCATGTAGTCCATCACCACCTGGCTGCCCGGGGCGAAGGAGGTCTTCACCCAGGGCTTGGCCTTCAGCCCCTTGGCCACCGCCTTCTGCGCCACCAGCCCGGCGGCCACCAGCACCGACGGGTTGGAGGTGTTGGTGCAGGAGGTGATGGCGGCGATCACCACATCGCCGTCCGACAGGTTGTAGTTCTTGCCCGCAACCGGCACCGACCGGCCCTTGCCGCCCAGCCCGTCCATCTGGCCCGTGAACTCGGCCGCCGCCTTCGACAGCAGCACCCGGTCCTGCGGCCGCTTCGGCCCGGCGAGCGAAGGCTCGACCGTGCCCATGTCGAGCTCCAGCGTGTCGGTGAACAGCGGGTCGGGCGTGTCGGCATCGCGCCACATGCCCTGCGCCCTGGCATAGGCTTCGACCAGCTTGATGCGGCTGGCATCGCGCCCGGTGAAGGCGAGATAGCGCAGGGTTTCCTTGTCGATCGGGAAGAAGCCGCAGGTGGCGCCGTATTCCGGGGCCATGTTGCCGATGGTGGCGCGGTCGGCCAGCCCCAGATTGTCCAGCCCCGGCCCGAAGAACTCCACGAACTTGTTCACCACCCCCTTCTTGCGCAGCATCTGGGTGACGGTCAGCACCAGGTCGGTCGCCGTGGTGCCCTCGCGCATCCGCCCGGTCAGCTTGAAGCCGATCACCTCGGGGATCAGCATCGACACGGGCTGGCCCAGCATCGCCGCCTCGGCCTCGATGCCGCCCACACCCCAGCCAAGCACGGCGAGGCCATTGACCATGGT
>CAZEQG010000050.1:0-8090 GCA_964514295.1 uncultured Alphaproteobacteria bacterium | reverse complement strand
GTGGCAGATGCCGGTGCCGGGCGGCACCACGCGGAAGTTCTCGAAGGCGGTCTGGCCCCAGCGCAGGAACTCGTAGCGCTCGCCATTGCGCTCGAACTCCAGCGCCACGTTCTGGTCGAAGGCCTTGGGCGTGCCGTAGTGGTCGATCATCACCGAATGGTCGATCACCAGATCGACCGGCGACAGCGGGTTGATCTTGCGCGGGTCCCCGCCGAGCGCGACCATCGCGTCGCGCATCGCCGCCAGGTCCACCACCGCCGGCACGCCGGTGAAGTCCTGCATCAGCACCCGGGCCGGGCGGTAGGCGATCTCGCGGTCGGAGCGGCGGTCCTTCTGCCAGGCGACCAGGGCCTTGGCATCATCCACGGAAACCGTGCGGCCATCCTCGTAGCGCAGCAGGTTCTCTAGCAGCACCTTCAGCGTATAGGGCAGCCGCGACACGTCGCCCAGCGTCTCGGCGGCGGCCGGCAGGCTGAAATAATCGTATTCCTTGCCGTCAACCGTCAGCGTGCGGCGCGTCTTCAGGGTGTCGTGACCGATCACGGGATGCTCCTCCGAGGATGGCGGCCTTGCCGCCCCAGTTTTCGCGCCGCAACTTAGCGCAGGCCCTCGGTTCCGCCAAGCAGCGCCGGGGCGTCGGCTGAAACATCCGCGCAGGCGGCACCGCGGCTGCGATATGGCGCGCCCGGGAACCTGTCGGTGGCAGCGATGTCTGGCCGGCGGGGGTGCCGCCGGTGCGGTGCAGCGTCAGGCGTACTCGTCGGCGATGCGGTCGTTGCCGGTCGCCCCGGACAATTCGCCGGAGCCGCCCTCGGCCGCCTTCACGTCATCTTCCGACGGCACCTTCACGATCTTCGGCTGGATCGCCTGGTCGGTGGTATCGACCGCCCGGCCGCGGCCGAGCACGCCGCGCCCTTCCTCGTTCTCGAAGGATTTCTCGTACAGCTTCACCGCCATCCGCGGCGGCACCTCGCGCCGGACCTCGCCGGTCTCGCCGTCGCGGAACTGCATGAAGACCCGCCGCACCTCCGGGTCATAGGCGATCTTCACCGGGCTGTAGAGAAGCTTCGGCAGCGCGGGCGTGGAGGCCACCTCTTCCGGACGCGCAAAACCGCCAGCCCGGACGCTCTGCGCCGCTGGAAGGTTTGCGAAATCTGTCCGTACTGACCCGAGCATTTTCATCCCTTTCTGGGACCATGCCTAAAATGCGAGTCAATGAACAAAGAGTCAAGAAGATTCCGAAAAAACCTCTTGACCCCGGAGTCGCGATGTGATTCTGGGGCGCCTTCTCCTAAATCATTGAAATATCTGGAATTGTTGCATCGCCGCAGGGCCGGGTCAGGCGAAGCGCCCGTGGCAGTGCTTGAACTTCCGGCCGGAACCGCAAGGGCACGGCGCATTTCGCGCCACCCGGCCCCAGGTCGCCGGGTCATTCGGGTCGACCGCCGCTGCGGCGGAGCGCCGCGTCAGCGTGGCGGTGCCGCCGCGCTCGTCCTGCGCGTCGAGGGCGGGATCGCTGCGGCCCTCATGCATCTCCGGCGGCGGCGGGGGGGCGAGATCCTCGGGCGACTGGATGCGCAGCTCGACATGGCAGAGCACCATGGTCACGTTCTCGCGCAGCCGCGCCAGCATCTCCTCGAACAGGGTGAAGGCTTCGCGCTTGTATTCGTTCAGCGGATCGCGCTGGCCATAGGCGCGCAGGTTGATGCCCTGGCGCAGATGGTCGAGCGTCAGCAGATGCTCCTTCCAGGTCTGGTCGAGGATCTGCAGCAGCAGGCTCTTCTCCGCCAGCCGCATCAGCTCGGGGCCGTAGGTCGCGGCCTTCGAGGCCATCTTGCGGTCGAGCGCGCTGGCGATGCGCTCCTTTATTTCCTGGTCGGCGATGCCTTCTTCCTTGCCCCACTCGACCACCGGCAGGTCGAGCCCAAACAGGCGCAGCGTCTCCTCGTGCAGCGCCTGGGTATCCCACTGCTCGGCGAAGGCGTTGGGCGGAATGCAGCGGGCGACCACGCTGTCCAGCACCTCGTGGCGCATGTCGGCGACGGTCTGCTGCACATCGGCCGCGCGCATGATCTCCTTGCGCTGCTCGTAGACCACCTTGCGCTGGTCGTTCATCACGTCGTCGAACTTCAGCAGCTGCTTGCGGATCTCGAAGTTGCGCGCCTCGACCTTCTGCTGCGCCTTCTCCAGCGCCTTGTTGATCCAGGGATGGACGATCGCCTCGCCCTTCTTCAGCCCCAGCTTCTGGAGGATGCCCTCCATCCGGTCCGAGCCGAAGATGCGCATCAGGTCGTCTTCCAGGGACAGGAAGAACTTGGAGGCGCCGGGATCGCCCTGGCGGCCGGAGCGGCCGCGGAGCTGGTTGTCGATGCGCCGGCTCTCGTGCCGCTCGGTGCCGATCACGTAGAGGCCGCCGGCCGCCTTCACCCGCTCGCGGGCCTGCTCGATCTCGGCCTTGATGGCCTGGATGCGGGCGGCGCGCTCGGCCGGATCGGCCACCTCGGCCAGCTCCTGGCGGATGCGCATCTCAAGATGGCCGCCGAGCTGGATGTCGGTGCCGCGGCCGGCCATGTTGGTGGCGATGGTAACGGCGCCGGGCCGGCCGGCCTGGGCGATGATGTAGGCTTCCTGCTCGTGGTAGCGGGCGTTCAGCACCTGGTGGGGCACCTTGCGGGCCTTCAGCAGGCCGGCAAGCTGTTCCGACTTCTCGATCGACACGGTGCCGACCAGGCAGGGCTGGCCGCGCTTCACGCAGTCCTCGATCAGGGCGATGATCGCCTCGTTCTTCTCCTGCGCGGTCAGATAGACCTCGTCGTCATGGTCCTTGCGCACGGCCGGCAGGTTGGTGGGCATCTCCACCACCTCCAGCTTGTAGATCTCGGCGAACTCGTTGGCCTCGGTCATCGCCGTGCCGGTCATGCCGGCGAGCTTGGGATAGAGGCGGAAGTAGTTCTGGAAGGTGATCGAGGCGAGCGTCTGGTTCTCCTGCTGGATCTCCACCCGCTCCTTGGCCTCCAGCGCCTGGTGCAGGCCCTCCGAGTAGCGCCGGCCCTCCATCATCCGCCCGGTGAACTCGTCGATGATGACGACCCGCCCGTCCTTGACGATATAGTCGGTGTCGCGCGCGAACAGGCGGTGGGCGCGCAGCGCCTGGTTGGCGTGATGGACCAGGGCGACGTTGTGCACGTCGTAGAGGTTGCCCTCCTTCAGCAATCCCACCTCGCGCATCAGCCCTTCCAGGAACTCGATGCCGGCCTCGGTGTAGGTGACGGCGCGGACCTTCTCGTCCTTCTCGAAATGCTCGGGCCCAAGGCGCGGCATCAGCGCGTCGACGGCGCGGTAGAGCTCGGAGGAATCCTCGGCCGGGCCCGAGATGATCAGGGGCGTGCGCGCCTCGTCGATGAGGATCGAATCGACCTCGTCGACGATGGCGAAGTTGAACTCCCGCTGGACCATGTCCTCCAGGCGGAACTTCATGTTGTCGCGCAGATAGTCGAAGCCGAACTCGTTGTTCGTGCCATAGGTCACGTCGCAGGCATAGGCGGCGCGGCGCTGCTCGTCGGTCAGCCCGTGCACGATGCAGCCGACCGACAGGCCGAGGAAGCGGTAGATCTGGCCCATCCATTCGGAATCGCGGCTGGCCAGATAGTCGTTCACGGTGACGACATGCACGCCCTTGCCGGTGAGCGCGTTCAGATAGACGGGCAGGGTGGCGACCAGGGTCTTGCCCTCGCCGGTCTTCATCTCCGCGATCATGCCCTGGTGCAGCACCATGCCGCCCATGAGCTGCACGTCGAAATGGCGCTGGCCGAGGGTGCGACGGGCGGCCTCGCGGACCGTCGCGAAGGCCTCCGGCAGCACGTCGTCGAGGCTGGTGCCGGCGGCGATCCGCGTCCTCAACTGGTCGGTGCGGGCGCGCAGCGCCTCGTCGCTCAGCGCGGCGGTCTCCGCCTCCAGGGCATTGATTGCCTGCACGGTCTTGTGCAGGCGCTTGACGGTGCGGTCGTTGGCGGACCCGAAAATCTTTCGGGCAATGGCGCCGAACATGGAATACCTCGATTGAGCCTGCGCGGGCGGGGCATATGCCGGTGGGGGCGTCCCCTCCACCTGCCGGCACACATAGGGGGTGGGGCGGGCTTCGTCAACGACGGGCGGGCCTACCCGGCGCGCGGCTAACGTGCTACGCCGTGCCAGCCCCGCTTTCCACAGAGGTCGCCATGCGTCCCGCCAGCCTTGCCCTGATCGCCGCCCTCGCCCTGCCGCTGCTGCCGGCCCTGTCCCGCCCGACCCTGGCGCAGCCGGCCGATCCGGTGGTCGCCATCGTCGACGGGCAGCAGATCAAGCGCTCGGACATCGAGGCGATCGTCGCCGGCCTGCCCGAGCAGTACCGCAGCGTGCCGCTGGAGCTGCTGTTCAACGCGCTTCTGGAGCGTGCGATCGACGGCTCGCTGCTCTACCGCGAGGGTGTGGCCGCGAAGCTTCAGGACAGCGAGGAGGTCAAGCGCCGGGTGAAGGCGGCCGAGGAAAGGGCGGTGCAGGAAGCCTTCCTGACCAATGCCGTGAACAAGGCGCTGACCGAGGAGAAGCTGAAGGCCCGCTATGCCGAGGCGGTGAAGAGCCAGGGTGCGGGCGAGGAGGTGCGGGCCCGCCACATCCTGGTGCAGACCGAGGCTGCCGCCGTCGCGATCATCGCCGATCTGCGCAAGGGCATGGATTTCCAGGAGATCGCCAAGGCCAAGTCGATCGATCCCTCGGGCGCGCGGACGGGCGGCGACCTCGGCTATTTCACCCGCGAGCAGATGGTGCCGGAATTCTCGGAGGCCGCCTTCGCCATGGCCAAGGGGAAATTCTCGGAAAAGCCGGTGAAGAGCCAGTTCGGCTGGCACGTGATCCTGGTCGAGGACAAGCGCATCCAGGCCCCGCCCAGCTTCGAGGAGATGAAGGACCAGCTGATGGGCGAGATGTCGGACGAGATCGCCCAGGACATCATCAAGGGGCTGCGCGACAAGGCGCAGATCCAGCGCTTCCAGCTCGACGGCACGCCGGCCAGGAACTGAGCGGGCGATCATGTCGACCAAGGTTTCGCCGCTGGCGCCAGCCAGCTTCCCCGCCCTGCCGGCGCTGGCCGGCGTCAGCCTCGCCACGATTGCGGCCGGCGTGCGCTACCAGGGCCGCACCGACCTGTTCCTGGCGGTCTGTGCCCCCGGCACCACGGTTGCCGGCACCTTCACCCGCTCCAAGACGGCAAGCGCCCCGGTGCTGTGGTGCCAGAAGAACCTCGCCGGCGGCAGCGGCCGGGCGGTGCTGGTGAATTCGGGCAACGCCAACGCCTTCACCGGGCGCACCGGCTGGGAGTCGGTCAGCCGCACCGCGGCGGCGCTGGCGCCGGTGGTCGGCTGCGCCGAGGCCGAGATCTTCCTGGCCTCGACCGGGGTCATCGGCGAGCCGCTGCCGGACGAGCGCATCCGCGCCAGGCTGGCCGAACTGGCCGCCGGGCTGAGGGCCGATGCCTGGCCCGAAGCGGCGCGCGCCATCATGACCACCGACACCTTCCCCAAGGGCGCCACAGCCACGGCCAGGATCGGCGGCGTGCCGGTCACCATCAACGGCATCTGCAAGGGGGCCGGCATGATCGCCCCCGACATGGCGACGATGCTGTGCTTCGTGTTCACCGATGCGGCCCTGCCGCAGTCCGTCCTCCAGCCGCTGCTGGCGCGCGCGACCGATGACAGCTTCAACTGCATCACCGTCGATGGCGACACCTCGACCAGCGACACCATCCTGCTCTTCGCCACCGGCCAGGCCGGCAATCCGCCCGTGGCCTCGGCCGCCGATCCGGCGCTGGGCGGCTTCCGCCGGGCCCTGAACGCGGTGCTGCGCGACCTCGCCCTCCAGGTGGTGCGCGATGGCGAGGGGGCGGAGAAGCTGGTCACCATCGATGTGACCGGGGCAGCCTCCCGCCGCGCCGCCCGGCGCATCGGCCTTGCCGTCGGCAACTCGCCGCTGGTGAAGACCGCGATCGCAGCCGGCGATGCCAATTGGGGCCGCATCGTGATGGCCGTCGGCAAGGCCGGCGAGAAGGCCGACCGCGACCGCTTGGCCATCCGCATCGGCGGCGTGGCGGTGGCGGCCGAGGGGCTGCGGGTCGAGGGCTATGACGAGGCGCCGGTCGCCCGCCACATGGCCGGCCGCGACATCCATATCGAGATCGATGTCGGTGTCGGCCGCGGCCGGGCGCGCGTGTGGACCTGCGACCTGACCCACGCCTATATCGACATCAATGGGTCCTACCGAAGCTGACTGCCCGGGCCCGGCCGTGCCGCCGCTGGCCGGCCGGCCGCTGCTGCTGGTGGCGGCCGCGGCGCTGATCGATGCCGATGGCCGCGTGCTGCTGGCCCAGCGCCCGCCCGGCAAGGCGATGGCGGGCTTGTGGGAGTTTCCCGGCGGCAAGCTCGCCCCCGGCGAGACGCCGGAGGCCGCCCTGGTGCGCGAGCTGCGCGAGGAGCTGTCGATCGACACCGCCTCCTCCTGCCTGGCGCCGCTGGCCTTTGCCAGCCACGCCTATGACGCCTTCCACCTGCTGATGCCGCTGTTCGCCTGCCGGCGCTGGCGGGGCATCGTGGTGCCGCGCGAGGGCCAGGCGGTGAAATGGGTGCGCCCGCGCGACCTGCGCCAGTATCCGATGCCGCCGGCCGATCTGCCGCTGGTAGCGATCCTGATGGACTGGCTCTAGCGGCCTATTCCTTCAGCGCCGCGGCCAGGCTGTGGGCGGCGCTGCCCGGGCGCAGCGGCTTCTGCTGGCTGGCATGCGGGGCCCAGCCGGCCAGGTGCAGCACCTGGAAGCTGGCCGGGATGCGGCCATCCGGCCCGGCATGGCGGTCGGCATAGATGGCGGCGGCACGGGCCAGCACGCCGCGGCGGGTGAACCGCCGCAGCCGGCCGGCCAGCGCGTTCGCCTGGCCCATGTGGCGCAGGTCGCGCATCAGGGCAAGCGCATCGGGATAGGTCACGGTGATGCGGTCGGCATCGGCCACCGGCAGGGCGAAGCCCGCGCGTTGCAGCAGCCCGGCGGCGTCGCGCAGATCCGCCATCGGGGCGACGCGCGGGCTGGCACCGCCGGTTTCCGCCGTCTCCGCCTCCACCATCGCCTGCCGCAGCTCGGCCAGCGTGTCGCCGCCCAGCATCGCCGCCAGGAACAGCCCATCGGGCCTGAGGCATTGGCGGACCTGCAGCAGGGCGCCGGGCAGGTCGTTCACCTGGTGCAGGGTGAGGTTGGAGATCACGAGGTCGAAGCTGGCCGGGGCAAAGGGCAGCGCGTCCTCCTCCGCCTCGACATCGCCGCCCGGGCCGCAGCGCAGGGCCGGCAGCAGGGCCTGGCCGCCGAGATCGAGGACGGCCGCGAAGGGCCGGCTGATGTCGGCCAGCCGGTCGGCCAGGCGTGCGGCCACCTCGCGGATCAGGAAATCGCTGCCGGCGGGCGCCCGGGCGGCACGGCGGCGGTAGGCGCGCACGGCGGCGCGGTCGAAGATCAGCATCGGCTCCATGGCCGGCATATGGCCCGGCCCCGGCGGGCTTGACAACCGCCCGTCCACGGCCGCGCCATCTCCGGTCATGGCCGTTCTTGCCGTCCTGCGCCGGGCCGCCGGTGTGGCCCTCGATGCCGTGCTGCCGCCGCGCTGCCTGAAATGCGGCGCGGTGGTGGATGGCGACGGCCTGCTCTGTGCCGCCTGCTGGCCGGCCGTCAGCTTCCTTGCCGAGCCCTTGTGCGCGCGCTGCGGCATCCCCTTTCCCTATCCGGTGGAAGGGCGGGCGGAATGCGCGGCGTGCCTTGCCGAACCGCCGGCCTTCGATGCCGCCCGGGCGGTGTTCGTCTACGACGATGCCTCTCGCCCCCTGGTGCTGGGCTTCAAGCACGGCGACCAGCTCCACGCCGCGCCGGGCTTCGCGCGCTGGCTCGCCCGCGCCGGGGTGGCGGTGATCGGGGAGGCCGACCTGATCGTGCCGGTGCCGCTGCACTGGACGCGGCTGTTCCGCCGCCGCTTCAACCAGGCGGCCGTCCTGGCCAACGCGCTGGCGCGGCTGACCGGGCT
>CAZEQG010000049.1:4932-11524 GCA_964514295.1 uncultured Alphaproteobacteria bacterium | reverse complement strand
GACAGGGCGGCGGCGGACAGGGCGGCGGCGGGCGCCTACTCCACCAGCTCGGGCGTGCGGTCGGCGGGGGCGGCCTTGGGCGGGGCCGGCGGCTCCTCGGGATAGCGCAGCACCAGCCGGTCGCCCTCGACCTCGACCCTGACCACGCCGCCCTTGGCGAGGCGGCCGAACAGCAGCTCCTCGGCCAGCGGCTTCTTGATGTTCTCCTGGATCACCCGGCCGAGCGGGCGGGCGCCATAGAGCGGGTCGTAGCCCTTGCGGGCGAGCCAGCCGCGCGCCGCCTCCGAGCATTCGATCACCACCGCCCGGTCGGCGAGCTGGGCTTCGAGCTGGAGGATGAACTTGTCGACCACCATGCCGATCACCTCGGTCGACAGGTGGGCAAAGCCGATCACCGCATCCAGGCGGTTGCGGAATTCGGGCGTGAACAGGCGGTTGATCGCCTCCTCGTCGTCGCCGAGCCTTGCCTCGCGGCCGAAGCCGATGGCGGGCTTGGCCATGTCGGCGGCCCCGGCATTGGTGGTCATGATCAGGATGACGTTGCGGAAATCGACGATCTTGCCGTTGTGGTCGGTCAGCTTCCCGTAATCCATCACCTGCAGCAGGATGTTGAACAGGTCGGGATGGGCCTTCTCGATCTCGTCCAGCAGCAGCACCTGATGGGGGTGCTGGTCGATCGAATCGGTCAGCAGCCCGCCCTGGTCGAAGCCGACATAGCCGGGCGGCGCGCCGATCAGGCGGCTGACCGAATGCCGCTCCATGTATTCCGACATGTCGAAGCGGGTGATCTTGATGCCGAGGATGGCGGCGAGCTGGCGGGCGACCTCGGTCTTGCCGACGCCGGTCGGGCCGGAGAAGAGGTAGGAGCCGATCGGCTTCTCCCCCTCGCGCAGCCCGGCCCGCGACAGCTTGATGGCGCTCGCCAGCGCCTCGATCGCCCGGTCCTGGCCGAACACCACCGTCTTCAGGTCGCGCTCCAGGGTCTGCAGCACGGCCTTGTCGTCGGTCGACACCGATTTCGGCGGGATGCGCGCGATCTTGGCCACCACCGCCTCGACGTCGCGGACGGCGATGGTCTTCTTGCGCTTCGAGGGCGGCACCAGCATCTGGGCGGCACCCACCTCGTCGATCACGTCGATCGCCTTGTCGGGCAGCTTGCGGTCGTTGATGTACTTGGCCGACAGGTCGACGGCGGCGCGGATCGCCTCCACCGTGTAGCGCACGCCGTGATGCTCCTCGTAGTAGGGCTTCAGGCCCTTGAGGATCTTGAAGGCGTCCTCGATCGTCGGCTCGTTGATGTCGATCTTCTGGAAGCGGCGGACCAGCGCCCGGTCCTTCTCGAAATAGCTGCGGTATTCCTTGTAGGTGGTGCTGCCGATGCAGCGCAGGGTGCCGCTGGCCAGCGCCGGCTTCAGCAGGTTGGAGGCGTCCATCGCCCCGCCCGAGGTGGCGCCGGCGCCGATCACCGTGTGGATCTCGTCGATGAACAGGATGGCGTGGGGCTGCGCCTCCAGCTCGGTCATCACCGCCTTAAGCCGCTCCTCGAAATCGCCGCGATAGCGGGTGCCGGCCAGAAGCGCGCCCATGTCGAGCTGGTAGATCACCGACTTGCCCAGCACCTCCGGCACCTGGCCGTGGACGATGCGGCGGGCCAGCCCCTCGGCGATCGCCGTCTTGCCGACACCGGGGTCGCCGACATAGAGCGGGTTGTTCTTGGTGCGCCGGCACAGGATCTGGATGGTGCGCTCAACCTCCGCCTCGCGGCCGATCAGCGGGTCGATGCGGCCCTCGGCGGCCTTCTTGTTGAGGTTCACGCAATAGGCGTCCAGCGCCTCGCCGCCCTTCTTCACCACCTTCTCCGCCTGGGCATCCTCGTCCGTGCCGTGCACCGTCTTGCCCTGGGCGCGCTGCGGCACCTTGGCGATGCCGTGGGAGATGTAGTTCACGGCGTCGAAGCGGCTCATGTCCTGCTCTTGCAGGAAATAGACCGCATGGCTCTCGCGCTCGCTGAACAGGGCGACCAGCACATTGGCGCCCGTCACCTCGGCCCGGCCGGAGGACTGCACATGGATCACCGCGCGCTGCACCACGCGCTGGAAGCTCGGGGTCGGCTTCGCCTCCTCCGCCCGGTCGCTCACCAGGTTCTGCAGCTCGGCATCGATGTAGCCGGCAAGATCGCGCTTCAGCTTGTCGACATCGACGTTGCAGGCGCGCAGCACGGCGACCGCATCCTGATCATCGGCCAGGGCAAGCAGCAGGTGCTCCAGCGTCGCCAGCTCGTGCCGGCGGGTGTTGGCCTGATCGAGCGCGCGATGGAGCGTCTTTTCCAGGTTGCGCGACAGCATGGGGGTGTCAGTCCTTTTCCAGGGTGCATTGCAGAGGATGCTGATGCTGGCGGGCGAAGTCCATGGTCTGCGTCACCTTGGTCTCCGCCACCTCGTAAGTATACACGCCACAGATCCCCACCCCCCGATGATGGACATGCAGCATGATGCGCGTCGCCTCCTCCCGGCTCTTTCCGAAAAACCGTTCCAGCACATGCACGACGAACTCCATCGGCGTGTAGTCGTCGTTCAGCATCAGCACCTTGTAGAGCGATGGCTTCTTCGTCCGCGGCCGGGTCTGCACGACCACGCCGCTGCGATTGCCGCTCTTGCCGTCGTCGTCTGCCATGGCGTGTGGTCTGGCTGTCCCGTGTGGTCGGCTTCGGTTCGTCCCGCAAGATGATATGGGATCGCCCGGGCCCGGGCAAAGGGCCAAGCGGCCAGACAGCGACGGCGAGGGATGCCATGCCCCCCAAACGCGAAACGGCCCGGCGTTGCCGCCGGGCCGCTCGACCAATCGCGGGAAGCGGGCGCCTCAGGCGGCGACCGGCTTCACCATCTTGTCCATCGCCACCGTCAGGCGCGACTTGATCGGCTCGAACGCCTCGTTGGCCACCTTCAGGGTCAGCTCCGAGATCTTCGTGCCCTCGGCCACCAGCCCGTCGAAGGAGGTCTTGGCGAAGTCGTTCTGCAGGTCCACCACCTCGCGCAGCGTCTTGCAGCCGGCCAGCGCCTGCGCGACCGACACCGACTGCTCGGCGATCACCTGGTTGTAGGCGAACCAGGCCTTGGTCACTTCCTCGAAGCCCTTGGCCACCACGGTGCTGGCGGCGACCAGCGCCTCGACATTGTCCTTGCCGAAGCTGGCGGCGTCATCGAAGCCCTTGAAGAAGGCGTCGTTGGCCTTGACCACGTAGTCCTTGGTCTGGGCAACGGCCTGGTCGTAGTTCTTCTTCGTGGCCTCCGCAGAGGTCTTCACGACGGTCTCGATCGTCTCCTTGCCGGCGGCGACGATGGTCTCGACCTGCTTGATCGCGTCCTTGGCCGTGGCGGCCTTCGTCTTGGTGGTCATGGCTATTCTCCTCGTCTCGTATTCGGCCCGCGGGCGCACCGCCCGCCGATCTGTTGCGCTGCAGTGCAGCATACGCAGAAGATAGCCCTTGCTGGCCACGTTTCAAGGATTTTTTTGTGCGCTGCAACATAGGCCGGCCGGCGCCCGGTGCCACATTGCGGCGGAAAAAAGACGCAGCCGAATTCAATTGGTTATGGACAGGCATTACCATGGATTATAGGATTCACCGGTCAGGCCGTTCCGGCGACTGACGATTCGAGCGCCCGACCATCGACCGTGCCTGGAGGCCGCATGCTCCGCCCGCTCCTGTCCGCCTGCGCCGTGGCGCTTGCGCTGATCGTCTCGCCGCTGTCGGCGCGCCCGGCGGAGGCGCGCTATGCCGCCATCGTGGTCGATGCCGATACCGGTCGCGTGCTGCACGAGCATGACGCCGACACCCGCAAATACCCGGCCTCGCTGACCAAGATGATGACGCTCTACCTGGTTTTCGAGGCGCTGGAAAAGGGCCGGCTGAAGCCGGGGCAGATGCTGCCGGTCTCCGCCCATGCCGCCGGCCAGTCGCCGTCCAAGCTGGGCCTCGTGCCGGGGGAGCGCATCTCGACCATGGACGCGGCGCTGGCGCTGATCACCAAGTCGGCCAACGATGCCGCGGTGGTGCTGGCCGAGGCGATCGGCCGCAACGAGTTCGAGTTCGCTCGCATGATGACGGCCAAGGCTCGCCAGCTCGGCATGTCGCAGACCACCTTCCAGAACGCCAACGGCCTGCCGCATGCCCGCCAGATGTCAACCGCCCGCGACATGGCGACGCTGGCCCGCGCGCTGCAGCGCGACCACGCGAAGTACTATCCGCTGTTCGCCACCACCTCCTTCACCTGGAAGGGCACGGTGCACGCGAACCACAACCACCTGCTGGGCAGCTATGAAGGGGCCGACGGCATCAAGACCGGCTTCATCCGCGCCTCGGGCTTCAACCTGGTGGCATCGGCCAAGCGCGACGGCCGGCGGCTGATCGGCGTGGTGTTCGGCGGCGAATCCGGCCGCAGCCGCGACGCCCAGATGGTGCGTCTGCTGGACCGCGGCTTCGAGAAGGTGAAGGGCCAGAAGCTGCTGGTCGCGGAGGCGCGCGAGCCCCGCCCCGAGGCCAAGCTGCCCAGCTTCGCGCTGATCCGGCCGGCCGCTGCCGCCGAGCCCGAGCAGGCCGAGATCGGCTCGACCGACCGCGAGGTCGAAGCCCCGGCCGCCCGCCGCGCCGGCCAGGGCTGGACCGTGCAGGTCGGCGCCTTCTCGGCCGAATCGGCGGCACGCAAGGCGATCAGCGATGCCCGCGGGGCAACCCCGGCGCTCGCCGGGGCGGCGTCCTCGATCGATCCCCTCAGCAAGGCGAAGAACCCCCTCTACCGCGCCCGGCTGACCGGCCTCAGCCAGCAGGACGCCAAGCGCGCCTGCGCCGTGCTGGCCCAGCGCAAGGCCCCCTGCATGGTGCTGCCGCCGGCCTGAGCATGGCGCTGACCTTCCGCGCGGCCACCGCCGCCGACATTCCCGCCATCATCGCGCTGCTGCATGATGACGGCCTCGGCAAGTCGCGCGAGGTGCCGGGCGATCCGCCCCATCCGGCCTATCTCGATGCCTTCCGGGCCATGCAGGCCCAGCCCGGCAACGAGGTGATCCTGGCGGTGGCCGAGGATGGCGGAATCGTCGGCTGCATCCAGTACACCCGCATCCACGGCCTGTCGCGGCGCGGCATGGCGCGGGCCCAGATCGAAGGCGTGCGGGTGGCTGCCGGACGGCGCGGGCAGAAGATCGGGGAGGCGCTGATCGGCCACGCGATCGAGCGCGCCAGGGCCGAGGGCTGCGGCCTGGTGCAGCTCACCAGCGACAAGCGCCGCGCCGATGCCATCCGCTTCTATGAGCGCCTGGGCTTCACCGCCAGCCACGAGGGGCTGAAGCTCGCCCTCGATTAGCCGAACACCTCGGCGAAAGCCGCCTTCAGCGCCATGTCGACATCGGCCATCGCGGCCGTATGGCCAAGGTCGGCAAGGCTGGTCACGCCGTGCTCACGGATGCCGCAGGGCACGATGCCGGTGAAGTGCGACAGGTCGGGCTCCACGTTCAGCGCCACGCCGTGCCAGGATACCCAGCGCGTGACCCGCACCCCGATGGCGGCGATCTTGTCCTCGCGGTCGGGCTGGCGGCGGTCGTGGCGGACCACCCAGATGCCGACCCGGCCCGGCCGCCGCTCGCCCTTGACCCCCAGCAGCGCCAGGGCGCGGATCAGCCACTCCTCCAGGTCGTGCACATAGGCGCGCAGATCGGGCCGGCGCGCCTTCAGGTCGAGCAGCACATAGGCCACCCGCTGGCCGGGGCCGTGATAGGTGTACTGGCCGCCGCGGCCGCTGCGGTACACCGGGAAGGGCGCCGGCCCCAGCAGGTCCTCCGGCCTGGCGCTGGTGCCGGCGGTATAGAGCGGCGGATGCTCCAGCAGCCACACCAGTTCCGGCTGGCGCCCCTCGCGGATCGCGGCGATCCGGGCCTCCATCTCGGCCACGGCGGCGGCATAGCCGACCGGCGCGTCGGAATATCGCCATTCGACCGGGGGCGGGCTTGCAGTCATCAGGGCGATTTGGTAGGACGCGCGGACCGTGAAGGCAACCCCGCCTTCGCGGTCCCACGTGCGGTCGTGGCGGAACTGGTAGACGCGCAGCGTTGAGGTCGCTGTGGAGGAAACTCCGTGGAAGTTCGAGTCTTCTCGACCGCACCATCAGCCCCGATGAGGGCCATGTGAGCGAAGATTCGCGGCGTCAGGCCGCGCTTGACTACCACCGGCTGCCGGTGCCGGGGAAGCTCGGCATCGTTGCCACCAAGCCGCTGGCAACCCAGCAGGATCTGGCGCTCGCCTATACCCCGGGCGTGGCCGATGCCTGCAACCTGATCGTCGAGGACCCGGCCGAGGCGGCGAACATCACCGCCCGCGCCAATCTGGTCGCCGTCATCACCAACGGCACCGCCGTGCTGGGGCTCGGCAACATCGGCCCGCTGGCGGCCAAGCCGGTGATGGAGGGCAAGGCCGTCCTGTTCAAGAAGTTCGCCGGCATCGACGTGTTCGACATCGAGGTGGCCGAGAACGATCCCGACCGCCTGGTCGATGTGGTGGCGGCGCTGGAGCCGACCTGCGGCGGCATCAGCCTTGAGGGCATCA